>JBGVOA010000448.1:0-4847 GCA_045126095.1 Christensenellales bacterium
GCGCAGGTGGAGTCAGGCTGGAACCTGGCCAGGTGTCACAATATTGTCGTGGGCGACCCGGAAAACGCCGAGGTCACCTTCACCGCCCATTACGACACGCAGCCGGTGATGGTCCTGCCGAACTTCATCACTCCCTGCAACGTGCTGATCTACATCATCTATCAGCTGATCCTGTGCGTGGTGCTGTTTGCCGCGCCGATTTTGCTGGGCGCGTTGATGGGCTGGCTGGGCGGACTGATCAACTGGAAAGCGGGGATTCTGGCGGGGTACTTCACCACCATGGGCGGGATGATCGCCGTGATGGCGCTGATGTTGTTTGGCCCTGCGAACAAGCACTGCGCCAACGACAACACCTCTGGTGTGGCTGCGGTGATGGAGCTGATGATGCGTCTGCCCCAGGAGCAGCGGGGAAAGGCAGCTTTCATCCTCTTCGACAACGAGGAGCTGGGGCTGCTGGGCAGCGGCGCGTATGCCAGCAAGCACAAGGCTGTCAAAAAGGAGAAGCTGATCATCAACATGGACTGCGTGGGCGACGGCGAGAACCTCCTCTTCTTTGCCAACAAGCGCACCCGCGAGCTGCCCTGCTTCCCGGCGCTGGAGTCGGCTATGGCGGAGCAGACGGGCCGGAATTTCGTCATGAATCGGATGGAGAAGTGCGTGTATCCCTCCGATCAGGCGAGCTTCAGGCACGGCATTGCCGTGTGCGCCTGCAACAGGGCGAAGGTCATCGGCTACTACTGCGATAAGATCCACACGAAGAAGGACACCATCTGCGAGCAGGCAAACCTGGATTTCCTCGCAGCGGGTCTGGCGGACTTCACGTCCCGCCTGTAATGCTTTTGGAGGACAATATGACGATTCTGGAGCAAATCACCGAGCGTTTTCCCGTCCGGCGCAGCGCAAAGCAGAAGGCGGACTTCCGCAAGTGGGTCATGGGGCAGATGGCGCAGCTGGGCTATCGGCCCCGCGTGGAGGAGAACGGCAACGGCAAGCATCACAACGTGGTCTGCGGCAGCCCGGATACGGCGCAGATCACCTTCACCGCCCATTACGATACGCCGGCCTGCATCGGTTTGCCGAACCTGATGATCCCCCGCAACTGGCCGGTGTATTTTGCCTATCAGCTGCTGATTATCGTGATCCTCCTGTCCATTGCGCTGGCGGGCGGCACGGTGCTGGGGCTGATCACGGGCAGTGACGTGATGCTGCGCGTGGGCCTTGTGGGCGTGTACTTTCTGGAATTGATGTTCATGCTCCACGGCCCGGCGAACAAGAACAATGTCAACGACAACACCTCCGGCGTGGCGGCGATTCTGGAGACGATGGCGAAAATCCCGCCGGAGCAGCGCAGCCGCGTGGCCTTCATCCTCTTTGACAATGAGGAGAAGGGCTGCCAGGGCTCCAAGGCCTATGCGAAGGATCACCTGCAGGTGCAGCATGTGAAGCTGGTGGTCAACCTGGACTGCGTGGGTGTGGGCGAGCACTTCATCGTTTCGTCCCCGAAGCTGGCGCGGGGCATGGAGGAATACGAGCTGCTGGAGCGCGTGCTGGCTGCCCGTGAGGGCCGCACGGCGCACTTCTTCTCCTCTGCGACCACCCGCGGCAATTCGGATTACCGCTCCTTCAAGTGCGGCGTGGGCATCTCCGCCTATCGGATGGCTTCGGGCGTGGGCTTCTATACCGGAGACATCCACACCGGCCGGGATACCCAGGCCGATCAGGGGAATATCGACTACCTGAGCGGCGCGTTGTCCGCCTGCGTGGAGCAGCTGCCGCAGGAGGACGCATAAGCATTTTGGCGGACGCGGTTGCCGGTGCATGAAATCCACCAAATCAAATCGGAGTTTCTGTCATTTTCGCCGAAATTGCCCAAAGGATGCTGTAAGGTATTGACGAAAAACGCGTTGGGGTTTATGATTTATACATGTAACAGGAAGTTACGGGAGAGGAGGGCCTGAAATGGTCAACGCCATGGGTCCGTACCCTTTGTTCTGCTATGTGTACAGTCCCGCAGTTCCTGTCCGTCAGGAGAGGAGCCGCCGCAGAGGCGCGTTCCAGGCGGATGTGGGAGACGGCGGTTTCAGCCTTGCGCTTTATTCGGATGGCACGCTGGTGCATTTTCAGTATGACGTCACCAAGACGATGCTGCTGCAGCAAAATGTGTTTGAGATGCCCATTGAGCTCACCTATCAGTTTATGAGGCTGCTGGAGAACGAGACCTGGTGGATCCGCACGCTGCCGCTGAATATCCGTGCGGCGCATGCCCGTCCGGCGTATTCGTGCCTGTTCGGCTTTGCGGGTCACCCGATGTGCAGCTGTGATGAGCTGCACCGGATGGCGCAGCTGCCGGAGAGCGATCCCTGCGGTACCTACGCCAGGAGGCTGGAGGTCATGCGGGATTTCGTAGCGCAGATGCTGGCGGTCTACGGCCTGGAGCTGTACCGGGAGAAGCTCACCTGGGCATGGGAGAACCTGCGCATCTGGCCGGTCACGCCGGAATACGCAGCGGCCAAGGTGGCGCAGCTCCGCATGGAGCAGCAGCCTGTGCAGCTGGAGGCAGCGCAGTAAGGGTTGGGACACAAACAAGACAAAGGAGCGGCAGTATCCACCCGGAAGGTTGCGATACTGCCGCTTTTTGCGGCCTTTATGCCGCGATAATGCAAGGAGGAATTTGTGATGAACGAGAAGTATCAGGCATGGCTTGAATGCCCGAATATGCCCGAGGAGCTGCTTTCTCAGCTCAAGGCGATGAATGAAGAGCAGATCTCCGACAGCTTCTACCGCGAGCTGGCCTTCGGCACCGGCGGCCTGCGCGGCGTGCTGGGCGCGGGTACGAACCGCATGAATTTCTACACCGTCTCCAAGGCCACCCGCGGCCTGGGCAAGTACCTGCTGGAGACCTTCGAGAACCCCAGCTGCGCGGTGAGCTGCGACAGCCGCATCCATTCCACCGATTTTGCCCGCCTGACCGCAGCCACCCTGGCGAGCATGGGCATCCGCGTGTACATCTACAAGACCCTGATGCCCACGCCCATGCTCTCCTACGCTGTGCGCCATCTGCACACCTCTGCGGGCGTGATGGTGACGGCCTCCCACAACCCCGCCAAGTTCAACGGCTACAAGGTTTATGGTGAGGACGGCTGCCAGATCACCATCGAGGCCGCCGACCGCATCTACGGCTACATCTGCGCCGAGGAGACCCTGGTGCCCGAGCTGCCGGACTTCGATGCGCTGCTGGCCTCCGGCATGATCTCCTGGATTGACGAGGAGACCATCGAGAGCTACTACCAGGTGATGGACGGCCTGCACATCGCCCCGGCCACCGAGCGCCTGCACCTGGTCTACAGCCCCCTCAACGGCACCGGCAACGTTCCCGTCCGCGAGATGATGAAGCGCATGGGCAACATCGACGTGGAGATCGTTGCCGAGCAGGAGCTGCCGGACGGCAACTTCCCCACCTGCCCCTATCCGAACCCCGAGATCCGCGAGGCCATGCGTCTGGCCATCGCCAAGACCATCGAGACCGGCGCGGACATGTGCCTGGCCACTGACCCCGACTGCGACCGCATCGGCGCTGGCGTCCGCGTTGGCGACGACGTGGTGCTCATTTCCGGCAACGACATGGGCGTGCTGCTGCTGGACTACATCTGCAGCCATCGTCAGCCGACTGAGCTGACCCCCGTGGCCGTCAAGACCATCGTGACGACCGAGATGGCTGTGCCGATTTGCCAGAAGTACGGCGTCGAGCTGCGCAACGTGCTGACCGGCTTCAAGTTCATCGGCGAGCAGATCGGCCTGCTGGAGGCGGAGGGCCATCCGGAGCGCTACATCTTTGGCTTCGAGGAGAGCTACGGCTACCTCTCCGGCACCGATGTGCGCGACAAGGACGCTGTCAACGCCGCCGTGCTGGTGTGCGAGATGGCCGCGAACCTCAAGGCCGAGGGCCTGACCCTGCTGGACAAGCTGGATCTGCTGCGCAAGGAGCATGGCTTCTTCGCTCAGCGCCTGCTGACCTTCGAGTACGAGGGCGAATCCGGCGCGAAGACCATGGCGGGCATCATGGCCAACCTGCGCAAGCCGCTGGCTGATTTTGCGGACGGGGCCTTCCAGACTGCGACCCGCATCGACTACGAGAACGACGAGACCGGCCTGCCCAAGTCCGATGTGCTGTCCTTCTCTCTGGCGGACGGCTGCAAGATCATCGTGCGCCCCTCCGGCACCGAGCCCAAGCTGAAGGCCTACCTCTTCGCCAAGGGCGCTGACCAGGCGGCGGCTGAGGCCGTGCTGGACACGCTGGAGGCCCTGATGAACCGCTACTGCAAGGCGTAACCGCATAAAAGGAACGCAGTCGTCTGGCTGCGTTCCTTTTGCATGAGGGTAAAGCGAAGCCCCGGGTCATAAGCGGCCCGGGGCTTGCGATTCGTTTGGGGGATCAGCCGTTGACGAGCGCGGGCTCAGCCAGCGCGTTCAGCGCGTCGATGATGGCCTGCATCATGCCGGTATCATCCAGGGTGAACTCCTCGGCGTTGAGGGGGAGGGCCTTGCCGATGAACAGGGCGGTCACGTCCTCCGCAACGGCCTCGCCATTCACAGTCGCGGTCAGGGTGGCGATGGCGTTGTTCTCGTCCATGGTCACGGTGACGACAGCGGTCTCGGTCTCGATCACGGTGCCCTCGTCGGTGACGTTCACAACGGGGTATTCCACAGCGGGCGCGGCCTCGGGCTCGGTGGCCTCATCGGTGGTCTCAGCGACTTCCTCAGCAGGCTCGGTGGTCTCGACCTCGGCGGGCTCTTCGGCTTCCACAGCGGGAGCAGCCTCATCTTCCGCAGGCACGGTCATGTCAGTG
>JBGVOA010000449.1:0-3294 GCA_045126095.1 Christensenellales bacterium
ACGAGCAGCGGCAATCCCAGGCTCCCTCCGGGAGGGAGCTGTCGCCCGCAGGCGACTGAGGGGGAACGCGGGCGTTGCTGTTACGGCCTGCCGCACAGAATCAGGCCGCTCCCGCCTCCTGCAACATCCAATCCACATACAGCCCGTACCCATGCGTGGGGGCTGACACAAACACGTAGGTGTGTCGGTGATACCGATACATGTCCTCTGTGTTACTCCCGCGTTCTCCCTCAGTCAGCGAGCAAGCTCGCTGCCAGCTCCCTCCCGGAGGGAGCCTTTCCGCGCCCCTTGCAACAGGTCGGAGCAAGCAACAGAATGGGGACGAGCAGCGGCAATCCCTGGCTCCCTCCGGGAGGGAGCTGTCGCCCGCAGGCGACTGAGGGAGAACGCGGGCGTTGCTGTTACGGCCTGCCGCACAGAATCAGGCCGCGCCCGCCTCCTGCAACATCCAATCCACATACAGCGCATACCCCTGCGTGGGGTCACTCACAAACACATGCGTCACCGCCCCCACGATCCTCCCGTCCTGGATGATCGGGCTGCCCGACATCCCCTGCACGATGCCGCCGGTCTTTTCCAGCAGGCGGGGGTCGGTCACGCGGATCACCATGGACTTGGGGGCCGGGGCGCTCTGCGGGTTCACGCGGACGATCTCGATCGCGTACTCCTGAACGCCCCCGCCGTCCACCGTGGAGAGGATGGAGGCAGCCCCTGTGTGCACCGTGTCGCGCAGGCCGATGGGCAGGCCGTCCGGGTAGAGGGGGTTCACGGCCGGTGCGTCCAGCGTGCCGTATACGCCCAGGATTGTGTTGCGGCGGATGTCGCCCAGGGTCTCCTTCTCCCGCAGGAAGCTGCCCTTCAGCTCGCCCGGCGTGCCGGATTTTCCCTTCTGCACCGCCACGATGCTGGCCCGGAGCACCTGGCCCTCGCTGACGGTCAGCACCGCGCCGGTGTCGCCGTCGGTGATGGCGTGGCCCAGGGCGGCATAGCGGCCGGTGTCCGGGTCGTAGAAGGAGAGGGTGCCGACCCCGGCGGTGGAGTCCCGCACCCAGGCGCCGATGCGCGCTGTGCCGGTGGACGCGTCCACATGGGGGGTCAGCGTGGCGGTGCGGGGCTGGCCCTCCCGGGTGAAGGCGATGGACAGCGGACGCGCTCCGGCGGCGTTGGTCAGGGCGGTCAGACTCTCGGCGGTGTCGATGGCCTGGCCGTTCACGCTGACGATCACATCCCCGGGCAGGAGACCGCATTCCTTCGCCGGACAGACGCCGTCTGCCGCCTCGCTCAGCCCCACCACCAGCACGCCCTGGGTGCGCATGGCCACGCCCAGCGCCTGTCCGCCGGGGATGAGCCGCTTGTCCTGGCTGACCTGCACCTCCACCCGCTTCACCGGGATGCCCAGGATGGACAGCAGCAGCTCGGTTGTCCCCGGAGACTGTGCCACCACGGTGACCGCCCCGGCCCGGGCCAGGGTCTCGTCGCCCGAGGCAGTCACGGTCAGCGCGTCTCCGCTGGCGGAAAGGCCTCCCAGACGCAGTGTGCTGGCCTGGCCCTGGGTCAGCGTGATGCTGTCCGGCAGCGTCCGCAGCGCCTGCTGCGCCGGGGAAAACCATGTCAGCATGAGGAATGCGGTCGCCACCCAGCCCATGGAGCGTCTGAGGATCGAAGCCTTTTTCATGCAAAAAACCTCCCGTTCTGCCCGGTATTTTCGCCGGACGGAGCGGGAGGTATGCTGGTTTTTTCTGCTGACTCACTCAGGGCGGAAGACCGCGTCGAAGGCCACGGCGCAGTGGGTCAGGAGCAGTCCCTGCGCGTCACGCACCTCGAAGCGCCACGTCGTACCCTCCGGCGCGGCGACCCAGAGCGCGTCCTGGCCGCCCACGGTCACGGCGTACACCCCGGCGGACTCCTCCGCGAGGGTGAACCAGGCGGGGTTGGAGAACTCCCAGCCGTCGCGCATCAGATGCAGCGTCACTTGGGATGCGTCCACCGTTTGCGGAATGACCGCGCGGATGCCGCTGATGTGCCACTCGGCATAGGGATTCACGGTGTAATCAGCGGACAGCGCCGCGCCGGAAATGGCGTGGTTGATCGTCCAGGCGGGGTCGGTGAGGAAGGAGCCGCCGAAGCCGTAGACGGTTTTGTTGCGCCAGCCCCACGGGGGATTGGCCTTGTCCTCGCCATAGTTGTCGCCGTCAAAGGCGCCGTAGGAGCCGAACACGCCCGTCCCGTCGTAGGGGCCGTTGCGGAAGGCCCACAGCTCTGAAAGCGGGCGCAGCTCGTAAGCACAGGGATTGTTTTCAAAGGGGCCGTTCCAGAACAGCGGCTTGTTTGCGCTGCCGCCGTACACATAGCGCACGCCGCTGTTCCCTACGGACCAGTAGGTGCTGTGGTTCAGGGCGGATTCCACGCTGTGCCCGCAGTTCTTCAGCGTACCGTTGGGGGTGATGTACAGGTGGACGCGGTCGCCCGCCAGCAGCATGAAGCCCCCGTGATGGGAGCCCTCCAGCATGTGCACGCTCTCCAGGGGGTGGGCGGTGTAGAAGTACACGTTGCCGTGGCCCTGGGTGTACATGTACTCCGGAGCCGCAAAGCCCTCCGCCGATTTGGGGATGGCCAGCATGACGCCCTCCATGTCGTTCTCGTGCCGGTCGAGCCAGATTTCCGCGTCATCCCGGGGATGGTAGAAGCAGTAGCCGGCAAAATAGTGGGTGTCCGTCTCCTGCACGGAGTAGTACACCACCGCGCCCAGGTCGCCGGAGGTGAGGTTCTCCCAGTTGTTGAGCGCCGACCAGTCGCCGTCGTAGTTGACCGCGGTGATGAAGTCGCCCCGGCCGCCCTCGCTCAGCAGCACGTTGACCGCCTGGTCGATGACGGGGGCGTAGTGGATGGCGATTTCCTCATGGGTGAGGACGCCGTCCGCCGTGGCGTCCTCCCAGGAGAGATGCACCTGGTCAAACTTGTCCATATCGTTGGGGCTGTCCAGATAGTCCCTCGCGTACAGGAAGCGGAAGGCGATCACGCCTGCGATGGCCGCCAGAAGCAGGATGCCGATCCATTTCAGGATGCGCCTGAGCCATTTTTTCATGCGTCCGTCTCCTTTCGGATGCGTATCGGAACAAGGATCTCCATCTGATCGTAGCCCAGCGCCGCCCGGATCGCCTCATCCGGCTCCAGCATGTGGCACAGCGTCCGACGCGCCGGACCTTCATCCGGCTCAAAGCCGGTCGTACCGATCCACTGCAGCACCTCCGCAATCGTGCGCGTCATGCGTTCATCATCGCCATCCACGGTGAT
>JBGVOA010000450.1:0-1977 GCA_045126095.1 Christensenellales bacterium
TGCGGTTGTCGCCCATGAGGAAGTACTGATCCTCCTCGCAGCGGGTGCAGAAGATTGCGCCCGCGGGCAGCGCATTGGCGGCAATGGGCTGGTCGTCAACAGTGTAGTACTGGCCTTCGCGCACGATGACCACCTTGCCGCTGGCCAGGTCCTCGTCGGACACAACCTGCAGCACGGAGCCGCCGTTCAGGTAGGCAATGTCGCCCGCCTTGGCCACGGTGAAGGGGCCGAAGTCGTGGGTGGCCTTGTGGTAGATGAAGTCCTCGTCCACGTGCACGGGCCTGCCGTCCTCGTCGATCACGATGAGATTTCCGTCGATCAGCGCCAGGGTGTCGCCGGGCAGGCCGACAACGCGCTTGACCACGTTGTACTGCTTGCCGCCATCCTTGCCGTCGTAGTGGCAGACCACCACGTCGAAGCGCTCGGGGTTGCCGCCCACGTTGAAGCGCCAGCCGATGTCAGTGAAGGGGATGCCCAGGAAGCCAGTGCCGTAGCTGGTCTTGGATACGTACATGATCTCGCCGTGGCGCAGCGTGGGGTACATGCTGTTGCCGTCCACATACACGGGCTCAAAGAGGAAGGAGCGCACCACAAAGGCGATCACCAGGGCCACCACCAGGGTCACGACCCACTCCAGCACCTCGCGCTGCCAGGTCTTCTTCTTTTTCTTCTTCTTGCCGTCCTGCTCCCCGTCGCTCTCCTGATCGAGACGGCGGGTGTTGAAGATGCGGAAGGCGGCCTTCTTTTCGGCGTTCTCTTCCGTCTGGACGGATTGCTTTTCTGCTTCGGACATAAGGGTACCTCTCTTTCTGCGGGCGTTCCGGGCCGATCGGATACATAACGGATCAGCGCGGCGAAAGCCTGCATGTGTTCATTGACTTTGACAAGATGATAGCACCATCTGGCGCAGGATGCAAGGGCGCGAACCTGAAAAATACATATGTGCGCCCCAAATGTCGCTTACGCGTCGCCGTTGAGCCAGAAGGCGGGCTTGACCAGGGCGGTCTCCGCGTCCGCGTCGATGTCCAGCACCATCAGGCTCTTTTCGCCGGTGACGCGCTTCTTCAGCGGCTTGGCCGTGGACATGACGAAGGCCATGCCCACCACCTCCGCGCCGAACTCGTGCATCAGGTCGACCATGCCCTTGGCGGTGCCGCCGCCCTTGAGGAAGTCGTCCACGATCAGGCAGCGGCTGCCCTCCTTCACCGCGCGGCGGGAGAGGCTCATGGTGCCGATGGCGCCGGAGCCGGAAACGTAATTGATGTTGACCGCGCTGCCCTCATACACCTTGGAGGAGCGGCGGGCGATCACCAGCGGCACGCCCAGGGCGTTGGCGGCGGCGAAGGCCACCGGGATGCCCTTGGTCTCCATCGTCAGCACGAAATCCGGCTGGGCGGCGTAGTATTCCGTCGCCATGATCTCGCCCATGCGGGTGACGGTCTCCGGATCGGCCAGCACGTCCGAGGAATACAGGAAGCCGCCGGGCAGCACGCGCTCCTTGCCGGAGAGCCGCTGGCAGATATCGCCGATGAACTGGCGGGCAGCGGGGCGCTTCACCTTCGTGCGGTAGCGGACGCCGCCGGCAGCGCCCGTGACGGTCTCCAACTCGCCCAGGCCGAACTGGCTCACCACGGTGCGCAGGATGTCGATGTCCTCGCTCATGGTGGACTTGGCGGCGCCAAACAGCTCGCAGAAGTAGGAAAGGGTGAAAATCTTATTCGGAGAGGCGGTGAGGATCTTCATCATCGCGCTCATGCGCTCATTGCGGCGGATCTTTTCCACGGGTGGTACGCTCCTTTTGTGATGGCCGGTAGGGGCAGCGGAAGCTGCAAAGGAAATCCCGACCATTATAGCACACTTCTGCGAATGATGGAAGCCCCTTTTTTCGAAAATGTTCGTCTTTTTTGTGAAAATTCAACCCCGACGCAGTGCGCGCCGGGGCTGGGGGATTAGTTGAGGAGCCAGTCCAGGGAGTCG
>JBGVOA010000451.1:0-3585 GCA_045126095.1 Christensenellales bacterium
CCAGACCAGCGATCTCAAACTCCTCGCGGAGGATGGCGTCGGCCTCGCGCAGAGCGTGCAGGCGGTCGCGGGTGATGGCGCCCAGGCAGCGCACACCCAGGCCGGGACCGGGGAAGGGCTGACGATACACCATGTCGTGGGGCAGGCCCAGGGCCTCGCCAACCACGCGCACCTCGTCCTTAAAGAGCAGCTTCACGGGCTCGCAGAGGACGAAGGTCATGCCGTTGGGCAGACCGCCCACGTTGTGGTGGGCCTTCACGCCGTCCTTGCTCTCCAGGATGTCGGGGTAAATGGTGCCCTGGGCCAGGAAGTCCACGCCCTCCAGCTTGGCAGCCTCTTCGCTGAAGATGTCGATGAACTCGCCGCCGATGATCTTGCGCTTCTCTTCGGGCGCGGCCACGCCGGCCAGCAGGGTCAGGTAGCGCTCGGTGGCGTCAATGTAGATGAGGTTCGCGTCCATCTGGTTGCGGAAGACCTCGATCACCTGCTCGCTCTCGCCCTTGCGCATCAGGCCGTGGTTGACGTGCACGCACACCAGCTGCTTGCCGATGGCCTTGATCAGCAGCGCGGCCACAACGGAGGAGTCAACGCCGCCGGAGAGGGCCAGCAGCACCTTCTTGTCACCCACCTGCTCGCGGATGGCGGGGATGACCTCGTCGATGAAAGCGGCAGCCAGCTCGGGGGTGGTGATGCGCGCCATGTCGTCGGGGCGCACCATGCTGTCCAGATAGATGGAACTCATTGGAAAGACCTCCTGTCAAGTCGGTTTGTCATGAGTCGGATACGGGTTTACAAAATGTATTATAGCGAATTGCCGACCGTCTGTAAAGCAGGAATTTGCGGGCCTTGCGGGAAAATTTCGTGGAATTTTGCGGATGTGTCGGATGTGGTAAAAATGTGTCCAATGAGGAAAAGGGCGGCGTGCGCCTCTCTGTGGGCTTGACGTTCCCGGCGGTGCATGGTATATTGAGGGCAAAGACGGCGCGAGCCGCAAAATGCAGCGGAGGTATCAGCGGACGATGATGAAACGGAGCATTCCCTCTGCCGCCGAGGCGGAGTGGCTGCAGCGGCGGTGGATCCGCGTGCTGCTGTGGGGGCTGCTGATTGCCACGGCGGTGATGATCTTCGCCTTTTCCGCCCAGGAAGGGGAACTGTCGTCCCGGCTTTCGGATTGGGTGACGGACATGATCATCCGCATCGTGGACGCGGATTATGCGCCGGCGACGGGCGCGGAGGAGGCTGGCGTGGTGGACTTTGTCCGCCGCCTGGTGCGCAAGGCCGCGCACTTTGCCGAGTTTGCGCTGCTGGGGTTCCTGCTGCGGATGCAGGCCGGGGCTTATGGTCTGCGTCGGCCGACCCGCTGGTGCTGGCTGGCAGGCGCGCTCTATGCCTGCACGGATGAGATCCATCAGCTCTTCATCGCGGATCGCGCGGGCATGTGGCAGGATGTGCTGCTGGACGCCTGCGGCGTGCTGGCGGGCATCACCTTTGCCTATGCGGTGCTGGTGGCGGTGCGGCGCGTGCGGGCGAGGCTCGCGCGAACGGGCGCAAACCCGCAGAAAACGACCTGAGTGCGGGCTGGAAGCAAACAGATGGATACGGAGGTATCACTTGATGAATACGATCACGATGAAGCTGGACGGCTCCTGGCAGGTGGCCTACGGTCCGGTGGGAAAGGGAAGCTACGCGGATTTCCGCGCCCTTCCGGCGATCCCGGCGCAGGTGCCCGGCGCGGTGCACAGCGACTTTATCAGTGCCGGGCTGATTCCCGAACCCCTCGTCGACCGCAACGACGAGGCCTGCCGCTGGCTGGAGGACATGGAGTTCTGGTTCACGCGCAGCTTCAGCCTGGCGGAGGACGAGATGCGCGCCCGCATGGTGCTGACCTTCCACGGCCTGGACACCACGGCGGATATCTGGCTCAACGGCATGTCCCTGGGCCATTGCAGCAACGCGTTCATCCCGCATGAATTCGACGTGACGGACGTGGTGCGCGAGGGCGCGAACGAGCTGGTCGTCCGCCTGGATCAGGGCCTGGAGGAAGTGAAGGACAAGCCCATGTGGGAGATGGGCGGCATGTGGAACAATGCCCAGCCCCGCCGCGCCTGGATGCGCAAGCCGCAATACGTCAACGGCTGGGACTGGACCATCTGGCTGCCCACCTGCGGCATCTGGCGCAGCGTGGAGCTGGCGGGCTATGAGGGCGCGTACATGCCCGACCTGTATGTCCACCATGAGGGCGCGCTGGCGGAGGGCCAGCCGGCTTCTGTGCGGCTGAACGTGGCGGTGGAGACGCTGCGCGAAGGCGCATTTACGGCGGAGTACGCCATCTCGGATGCGTCCGGCGCGGTGGTTGCCAGCGGCGCGGCGGCAGTCACGCAGGGGAAGAATGCGCTGCATGCCGTGATCCCCGCAGCCCGTCTGTGGCAGCCCCGGGGCTTCGGCGAGGCGCACCTGTACCGCGTTGCCGTCCGGCTGCTGGACGGTGCGGGCTGCCTCTGCCATCAGCTGGATCGCACGCTGGGCCTGCGCACGGTCAGCCTGCGCGAGGAAAGGCTCAGCGACACCGAGAGCGGCTTCACCTTCATCATCAACGGCAATCCTGTGTTCTGCAAGGGCGCGAACGTCGTTCCGGCGGACTGCCTGCTGGGCCGCGTGACGGACGAGAAGGAGCGCGAGCTGGTGCAGCTGGCGGCGGACTCCAACATGAACATGCTGCGCGTGTGGGGCGGCGGCGTGTATGCCTCCGAGGCGTTCCTGGAAGCCTGCGACCGCCTGGGCATCATGGTCTGGCACGACTTCATGTACGCCTGCGGTTACTATCCTGATCATGACCCGGAATTCTATCAGAACGTGACCCACGAGGCGGAGGAGGCCATCCGCCGCCTGCGCAATCATGCCAGCGTCATCGGCTGGAGCGGCAACAACGAGGTGCAGGAGATGTACCTGGGCCAGCAGAAATGGAAGAAGCCCTTCCCCTTCTATGGCGGGCGCATCTACACCGAGCTCCTGCCGCGCCTGGTCAAGGAGATGCACCCCGGCGCGATCTACCGCGAGTCCAGCCCCCTGGGCGATGCGGACGACCCGGCAGGCTCCCTCACCGGCGACCAGCACATCTGGCACTTCACCCACCGCCCCAACGACGAGCACTACCTCGACCTGTGGCGCTTCACGGACTTCCCGGTCAAGTTCCTGAGCGAATTCGGCGTCATCGGCGCGATGACCCGCGAGACCACGGAGAGCTGCCTCTCTCCGGAGCACCGTCAGCCGGATGACCCGGTCTGGCTCTTCCACACCAATGACAGCCAGGAGCACGGCCTGCTGAACAAGTTCATGGACGTGTACTTCGGCGACAAGGATGTGCCCGGCAGCGGCTACCGTGGCCTCAGCCTGCAGCAGTACATCCTGCGTTCCCAGTGCATCCAGGCGGAGATCCTGCGGCACATCTACGATGAGTTCCGCGCCCGCAAGTTTGTCTGCTCGGGCCTGCTGTTCTGGACGCTGGGCGACTCGATGGGTATCCATAACTGGTCGCTGATCGACTACGGCATGCGGCGAAAGCCTGCCTACCATGCCATGAAGCGC
>JBGVOA010000452.1:0-5304 GCA_045126095.1 Christensenellales bacterium
TGACTGCATCTACTCCATCGTGGACATGCACGCCATCACCGTCCGCCAGAATCCCGCTGAGCTGCGCCGCCGCTGCCTGGAGCTGGCCGCGCTCTACATCGCCAGCGGCATTGATCCCAAGAAGGCGCTGATCTACTGCCAGAGCCATGTCTCCGGCCATGCCGAGCTGGCGTGGATCCTCAACTGCTTCACTTACATGGGCGAAATGAACCGCATGACCCAGTTCAAGGACAAGTCTGCCAAGCATGCCGATAACATCAACGTCGGCCTGTTCACCTACCCCGTGCTGATGGCGGCGGACATCCTGCTGTACCAGACCAATCTGGTGCCCGTGGGCCACGACCAGAAGCAGCACCTCGAGATTTGCCGCGACATCGCCCAGCGCTTCAACGGCATCTACGGCGACGTGTTCACCATCCCCGAGGGCTACATCCCCAAGGTCGGCGCGCGCGTCATGAGCCTGCAGGAGCCCACCCGCAAGATGTCCAAGTCCGATCCGGAGGACACCTTCATCGCCCTGACCGACGACGCGGACACCATCCGCCGCAAGATCAAGCGCGCGGTGACCGATTCCGACGGCGAGATCCGCTTTGATCCGGAGAACAAGCCCGGCGTGTCCAACCTGCTGAGCATCATGTCCGCCCTGGGCGCGGGCGAGATCGACACGCTGGTGGCGGAGCTCCAGGGCCAGGGCTACGGCGCGCTGAAGAATCGCGTGGCGGACTGCGTCATCGCGGCGCTGGCGCCCATGCAGGCTGAGTACAAGCGACTGATCGCCGACAAGGGCTACCTCCAGGGCGTGCTGGACGAGAACGCCAAGACCGCGACCTACCTGGCCACCAAGACCCTGCGCAAGGTGCAGAAGAAGGTCGGCTTTGCGGCCCGCGGCTGATACATGCATACGGCGGCTGATGCACACTGCGTCAGCCGTTTTTTCGTGGGCTGGACAGCGCGGCGTAAATGTGCTATCATGTTGACAATGAACAAAGGAGGCGGCAATATGGAGCGCTATCTGACAAACAAAACGAGGCCTGACCGCGTGGTCCGGCTGCTGGAAAATGCGGCTTTGGTGGTCCTGTTCGGGCTCCTGGGCGTGTGCGTGTACTTTGTGGCGGAGGTGGCAATGCTGGCGTACGAGCGCAAGGTTCTGGACGTGAAGCTGCTCTTGCTGCTGGTTCCGCTGCTTCTGCTGGTGCTGGTGATGAACCCCATCGCAGAGCGTATGCGCGCCCGGCGTCATGCGCTGCTGATCGTCCGGGCGCTGGAAGCCGCCGGCTGCTGCATCCCTGCGGACGAGGCTGAGGACCGCATCGGCGTGCGTGCCGCAGCGGACAGGGCGCAGGAGCTGGTGACGAAGGGCTATCTGAAGGATGTGCGCGTGGAGCGTGGCTTTCTGCTCCTGGCCGAGGCGGAGGAGCAGCTTCCGCCGCAGGAGGAGGTCAAGCAGCTCTTCCGGGATGTGGAGGTATGAGGATGGAGCATTTCCTGACAAAGAAGGTGCAGCCCATCTGGCTGCTGAGGCTTGTGGAGGGTTTGCTGATTCCGCCTCTGCTGGTGTGGCTGGCGGCGGGCGTGTACGTCTTCTTTGACACATACATCCATGAGATGAACTTTGGCGTTTTGATCGCTTACATCGTCCTGTTTGCGCTGCCGCTGGCGGTGCTGTGGCTGATCCTCCGGACATGGCTGCGCCGCCGCAATGCGCGGAAGATCGCTTCTGCCCTGGCTTGGGAAACGGAGGATGTGATCCCCTGGGCGCAGCTGGATGAGCATGCGGCTGTGCGGGATTCCCAAAGGATGGTCGGGAAGCTCTGGGCAAAGCGCTATCTGCGCAACATCGAGCCGGACTTTGAGAAGCTGACCCTGCACAGGGAGGCTGCGCAGGGTAATCCGGCGGAAAAGACGGCGATCCAGGCCCGCAAGTGCGCCATGTGCGGCGCTCCCCTGGAAAAGCGCAGCTGGGGCGACTGGGCCTGTCGGCACTGCGGAACGGTGGCAGGAAAATGATATCAGCAGACGGTGGTGAGCCGTCTGTTTTTTTGCGGTATTTTGTATCCCTGTTTTTTTGCTGTACAGGGCGGTCAAAAACATAACCAAAACAACACAAGGACGGGCTGATGTGTTAAGATGTTGTCAGAACACAAGCAAAGGAGACCCATCTGCTTATGGAAATGACGTTTTCTCCCGCACTGCTTGCGGGCGTGGCGGAAGCTCCCGCCTCCAAATCTGAAGCGCACCGCCTGATGATCTGCGCCGGTCTGACTGCCGGTGAAACGACGCTGACCGGTTATATGGATTCGGCGGACATGGCGGCCACGCGTCGTTGCCTGCGTGCTCTGGGTGCGTCCACCGAGCGGGGCGAGGACTGGCTGACCCTGCGTGGCCGGGCGCGGAAGCCCGCGAAGCTGCCGGTGCTGGACTGCGGTGAGAGCGGCTCCACGCTGCGCTTCTTTGTGCCTATCGCTCTGGCGGTGGCCGGCGGCGGTGTGTTCCGTATGCATGGCCGCCTGGGCCAGCGTCCGATGGACGTGTACCGCGATCTGTTCGTGCCCCGCGGCGTGCGCTGGCGCATGGGCGTTGGCTGCGACGGCGCGGCGGAGCTGACAGTGCAGGGCATGTTGGAGGCCGGTAATTATGTGCTTCCGGGCAATGTGTCCAGCCAGTTCGTGTCGGGATTGCTGTTTGCTCTGCCGCTGCTGAAGGAGGACTCCACGCTGCAGGTGCAGCCGCCGGTGGAGAGTGCGGGCTACATCCGCATGACGGTGGAAGCCATCGCCAAGAGCGGCGTGACGATGGACGAGTTTGCGCCCTTCAAGTGGCGCATCCCCGGCAACCAGGTTTACGAGGCCCATGATGGCCGTCTGAGCGGCGACTACTCCCAGGCGGCGGTGCTGCTGTGCGCCTCGGCCATGGGGCATGACGTGACGGTCACCGGCCTGGCGGCGGAAACCACCCAGGGCGACCGGGCGGTGCTGAAGCATCTGGCAGCGCTGGGCGCGCAGGTGACGGAAACGGCGGACGGCGTGCGCGTCACGGCGGAGGCGCTTCACGGCGCAACGCTGGACATGTCCGACTGCCCGGATATCGCGCCGATTCTGGCGCTGGTGTGTCAGCTGGCGGAGGGCGAAAGCCGCCTGACGGGCTGCGGCCGCCTGCGTATCAAGGAGTGCGACCGGCTGGCAGCGACGGTGGAGAGCCTGAACCTGCTGGGCGGCAACGCGAAGGCCGAGGGCAACGACATCGTGATCCATGGCGTGAAGCAGCTTCGCGGCGGCGTGACGCTGCCGGACTACAGCGATCACCGCATGGTGATGCTGGCGGCCATTGCGGCGGCCAAGGCAGCTGCTCCCGTGACCGTCAGGGGGACGGAGGCGCTGAACAAGTCCTGGCCGGAATTCGTGAGCGTGTACAGGCAGCTGGGAGGCAAGGCGGAATGAGCAGCAGCTGGGGACGGCATCTGCGGCTGTCCATCTTCGGGCAAAGCCACGGCGAAGCCATCGGCGTGACCATCGACGGCCTGCCTGCAGGCATGCAGATCGACATGCCGCGCCTGCTGGCGGAGATGGCCCGTCGCGCCCCCGGGCAGAGCGCGCTGACCACCGCCCGCAAGGAGCCGGATGCGCCCGAGTTTCTCTCCGGCGTGCTTGATGGCCGGACAACCGGGCAGCCCATCTGCCTGGTCATCCGCAACACCAACCAGCGCAGCCGGGATTATGGCGACGGGGTTGACCTCGTCCGCCCGGGTCATGCGGATTACACCGGCCATGTGCGCTATTTCGGCTTTGAGGACTGGCGGGGCGGCGGCAGCTTCTCCGGCAGGCTTACCGCGCCCATTGTGGCGGCGGGCGCGCTGTGCAGCCAGTGGCTGGAACAGCAGGGCGTCCGCATTGCCTGCCATGTGCAGCAGCTGGGCAGCGTGAAGGACGCATCCTTTATGGACTGCGATCCGTCCGCCGATTATACCTATATGAAGCAGATGCACCTGCCCACGCTGACGGCAGGTCTTGACGCGCAGATGGAGGCCGAGGCTATGGCGGCCCGCGAGGGAGGCGATTCCATCGGGGGCGTGCTGGAATGCATGATCACGGGGCTCCCGGCCGGGCTGGGCGCGCCCTTCTTTGACAGCGTAGAGAGCAACATCAGCCATCTGCTGTTCTCCGTGCCCGCTGTCAAGGGCGTTGAGTTCGGCGAGGGCTTCGGCTTTGCGGCGCTGCGGGGGAGCGAGGCCAACGACGCCTTCCGCATGGACGGCGGGCGTGTGGTGACGGAAACGAACCACTCCGGCGGCGTGAACGGCGGCATCACCAATGGTATGCCGGTCATCTTCCGCTGCGTTATCCGGCCCACGCCCTCCATCGGCAGGGAGCAGCGGACCGTGTCCCTGAAAACGGGGGAGAACGCGGTGCTGGCGGTCAAGGGGCGGCACGATCCGTGCATCCTGCCCCGGGCGGTGCCGGTGATTGAGGCCATGGCGGCCATCGCTGTGATGGAATTGTGGAAGGAGCGAGCAGCATGTCTTTCGTGATCGCCTATCCGGGCACGGCGGGGAGCTTCTCCCACGGCGCGGCTCAGGATGCGTTTCCCGGCTGCGAGTGCGTGGGCTACGCCACCTTCCCGGAGGCCGCGCAGGCGGTGGTGGAGGGCCTGGCGGACTACGCGCTGCTGCCGGTGGAAAACTCCTTTGCCGGTGCGGTGCTGCCGACCTATTCGCTCCTGGAAAAGCTGCCGCTGCACATCGTGGGCGAAACGATGAAGGCCGTGCGGCACCAGCTGCTGGGCGTGCCGGGGGCGACGCTGGCGGACGTGAAGGTCATCGCCAGCCACCCGCAGGCCATTGCGCAGTGCGATGCGTTTTTGCAGACGCTGCCGGGCGTGCAGATCATCCCGTCCGCCAATACGGCGATTTCCGCCCGCGAGGTCAGCCTGACGGGAGACAAGACCCGCGCGGCCATCGCCAGCGCAGAGGCGGCGAAGGAGTACGGCCTCGTTGCCCTGGCGGAGAACGTCCAGACCTCCGCCACCAATACCACGCGTTTTTTCATTCTGTCCATGAGCCCCATTCCGCTGGACACGCCCGGCAAGGCCACCGTCACCTTCACGGTGAACAACGAGGTGGGCGCGCTGGTACGGGTGCTGGCGTCCTTTGCCGAGAGCGGTCTGAACATGAGCCGCATTGAGAGCCGTCCGCTGCCAGAAACGCCCTTCCAGTATTTTTTCTCTGCGGACTTCGAGGGCACGATGGACGCGGCGCACCTCTCGCGGGCCATGGCGGCCGCACGGCCGTATACCTGTCAGCTGCGGCTG
>JBGVOA010000453.1:0-13757 GCA_045126095.1 Christensenellales bacterium
GATGCCGGCCAGTGGATCGAGTGGGAGTTCACCGTCCCCGAGGCCGGTTGGTACAACATCACCGTCAAGGGCCGCCAGACCTACAGCCGCGGCGCGGTCTCCAGCCGCATCGTGTATGTGGATGACGTGGTGCTCTTTGACGAAATGGACGACCTGGGCTTCAAGTACTCCAGCACCTGGGATATGAACACCCTGTGCGACGCTGAGGGCAACCCCTGCCGCATCTGGCTGGAACCCAAGGCTGACGGCACCCCCCACACCATCCGCCTGGAGGCCACCCTGGGCGAAATGGGCCCCATCCTCTCCCGCATGGAGGAGAGCATCTACCGCCTGAACAGCATGTACCGCAAGGTGCTCGTGCTCACAGGCGTGACCCCCGATCAGTACCGCGATTACCACCTGGATGAGAAGTATCCCGAGGTCATCGAGGAGATGCGCCGCGAGAGCCGCCGCCTCTACAAGCTGGTGGACGACACCGTCGCCATCACCGATCAGAAGTCCGACCGCATCGCCGCGGCCCAGACCCTGGCCGTGCAGCTGGAGCTCTTTGCCGAGGACCCGGACGAGATCACCCAGGCCTTCACCAACTTCAAGGACAACATCACCTCCATGGGCACCTCCATGCTGAACCTGCGTCAGGTGCAGCTGGATATCGACCAGATCATCATCACCCCCGACGGCAACGACCTGCCCACCTGCAACGAGAACTTCTTCTCCCGCACCTGGCATGAGATCGTTTCCTGCGTCACCTCCTACACCGTGGACTACAACGCCCTGGGCGACGTCCATGAGGGCGACGACGTGCTGGAGGTCTGGATCGTTACCGGCCGTGACCAGTCCAACGTGCTCAAGACCATGGTGGACGATACCTTCACCGCCGAAACCAACATCCCCGTCAACGTTATGCTGGTTGACCCCAACGCGCTGCTGAACGCCACCGTGGCAGGCAACGGCCCCGACGTTGTGGTCTCCACCGACTCCTGGAACCCCGTCAACTACGCCATGCGCGGCGCGGCAGAGGATCTGACCCAGTTTGACGCGGCCTTCGTGCAGGAGCACATCGTCAACGGCCTGGGCGTGGACGCGTCCCTCGTGCTACCCTACGATCAGGTGCTCAGCGAGGAGAACTTCTACCCCAGTGCGTACACCGCCTTCAAGTACACAGACAAGAATGGCCACGAGGGCATCTACGCCCTGCCTGAAACCCAGCTGTGCTCCATCATGTTCTACCGCAGCGACATCCTGGACGAGTACGATCTGCCCCTGCCCCAGACCTGGGACGCGCTGATCGCCATGCTGCCCACGCTGCAGGGCGCGAACATGTCCGTGGGCATCCCCTACCCGGACATCGTCAACCCCAACCTGTCCGCCTTCTACGCGATGATCTACCAGCGCGGCGGCCAGATCTACTCCGACGATGCAACGAGCACCGCCATCAGCGAGGAAGCGGCGATCAAGGCCTTCGAGATGTACACCAGCCTGTACAACGATTACGGCCTGCCCACCATCTTCGACTTTGTCAGCCGTTTCCGTTCCGGCGAGATGCCCATCGGCATCTTCGATTACACCACCTTCAACACCCTGAACGTTTCCGCGCCTGAAATCCGCGGCCTGTGGGACATCGCCGTGCTGCCCGGCACCCTCATGGCGGACGGCACCATCAACCACGCCGGCCACTCCCAGGGCGCCTGCTGCATGATGATCGCCGGCAACGACGATGCGATGAAGGCACGCGCCTGGACCTTCATGCAGTGGTGGGTGTCCGCTGAGGCGCAGGTGCGCTTCGGCCGCGAGATCGAGTCCATCCTGGGCCCCTCCTCCCGCTATGCCACGGCCAACCGCAACGCCATTGAGCAGCTGGCCTGGAGCGAAGAGCAGCTGGACGTCATCCGCGATCAGATGAGCGTGGCGGTCGGCTTCCGCGAGGTCGCCGGCGGCTACTACACCACCCGTCACCTGACCAACGCTGTGCGTAAGGTCACCAACGACAAGACCGACCCGCGTGAGACCCTCCTGGATTACGCGCGTACCATCAATGAGGAGATCGTGAAGAAGCGCGACGAGTTCGGACTCCCCGTTCCGCAGGAGGCCCGTGACAGAATGAAGAACGCCACGAGCGCCGACTGACGCAGCTTCACAACAAAAAGGAGGGAAAAGCGGCCATGACCACGTTCCTGAAAAAGTATTTTTCGCTCAGGAAACGCAACACCCTCATCGCATGGGAAAAGGCGAAGCAGTACAAGTTCTGCTACGCCTTCCTCGCCCCCTACGCGGTGCTGTTCCTTGCGTTCTACATCCTGCCGATGATCACGTCGATCTACTACAGCTTCACCTACTACAACATTCTGGAGCCTGCCAAGTTCGTCGGCGCAAACAACTACATCGACCTGGTGCTCAATGACGACGTTTTCCTGAAGGCCATCACCAACACCTTCCAGCTCGCCGTCATCACCGGCCCCCTGGGCTACATCCTGTCCTTCTGCTTCGCCTGGCTGATCAACGAGCTGCCCCGCTGGATCCGCACCCTGGCGGTGCTGATCTTCTACGCGCCGTCCATCGCGGGCAACGCGTATGCGATCTTCTCCATCATCTTCCGCGGCGACGCCTACGGCTACCTCAACTCCATCCTGATGAATCTGGGCGTCATCAACACCCCCATCCTGTGGCTGACCACCCCGGATTACATCATGCCCGTCATCATCATCGTCACGCTGTGGATGTCCATGTCCACGGGCTTCCTGTCCTTCGTGGCAGGCCTGCAGGGCGTTGACCGCGCCCAGTACGAGGCCGGCTATGTGGACGGCATCCGCAACCGCTGGCAGGAGCTGTACTACATCACCCTGCCCAACATGAAGCCCATGCTGCTCTTCGGCGCAGTCATGGCCATCACGCAGGCCTTCGGCGTGTGCGACGTTCCCATGGCGCTGGCCGGCTACCCCTCCACGGACTACGCCGCCCGCACCGTTGTCACGCATCTGTTCGACTACGGCTACACCCGCTTCGAAATGGGCTACGCTTCCGCCATCGCCACGATGCTCTTCATCGTGATGATCCTGTGCAACAAGCTCATCCAGAGCGCGCTGCGAAAGGTGGGTACCTGATATGACGACAGTGAAGCATTACAAGGGCCCCGTTCGCGCGGACGGCACGCCCATTGATCTGCCCAAGAAGGTGCTGAAGCTCCAGCAGACCGCCAAGGCCAAGAACAAGAAGCCCAACCGCTCCCTGGCGGGCAACATCTTCATCTACTCCATCCTGTTCCTGGTGGCCTGCGCCATGGCGTTCCCGCTGGTTTTCGCCATCTGCTCGGCCCTCAAGCCCCTGGATGAGCTCTTCCGCTTCCCGCCCACGCTCTTCCCCCGCCAGCCCACCCTGGATAACTTCTCCGATCTGCTGGTCACCATGGGGCAGAGCTGGATCCCCTTCTCCCGCTACATCACCAACACCGTGTTCATCACCCTGGTAGGCACCGTCGGCAACGTGATCGTCGCGTCCCTGGCGGCATACGTGCTGGCGAAGTACGATTTCCCTCTGGGCAAGAAGTTCTTCAGCCTGGTCGTGACCGCCCTGATGTTCAACGGCTACGTCACCGCCATCCCCAACTACCTGCTGATGAGCAAGATCCACATCGTGGATACCTACTGGGCCGTTCTGCTGCCCGCCATCGCCGCACCCATGAACATGTTCCTGATGAAGCAGTTCATGGAGGGCCTGCCCATGTCGCTGATCGAATCCGCCAAGATCGACGGCGCCAAGGAGCTGCGCATCTTCTGGCAGATCGTGATGCCCAACGTCAAGCCCGCCTGGCTGACGATGATCATCTTCTCCGTGCAGGGCCTGTGGAACTCCAAGGCCTCCACCGTCATCTACTCGGAGGCGAAGAAGACCCTGGTCTACGCGCTGCAGCAGATCCAGGCCGGCGGTATCGCCCGTACCGGCCAGGCCGCCGCCGTTACCGTGGTGGTCATGATCGTGCCCATCATCACCTTCGTGCTCTCCCAGAGCCAGATCCTCGAAACCATGGCCACCTCCGGCCTGAAGGACTAATGCAAGAAAGGAAGACCGCTTCTCATGAAAAACGCCATCCTGCGTCTTTCGGCTCTGCTGACCGCGGTGCTCCTGCTTGCAGGAATCCCGCTGGCCTATGCGGCTGACGGCTTCGATACCTCCTACACCTACACCTACGATTTCTGGGAGGACATGCGCTCCTCCCCGGACGCCTACCGTCCCAAGGCGCTGCTGACCGGCGCGTCCCTGGGGCTGGACAAGGAGATGGTCTCCCCCACCGGCCTCTTTGTCCGCGGCAATGACATCTACGTCTGCGATACCGGCAACAACCGCCTCCTGCAGATCCGCGAGGAGAACGGCGCTTACACCTTCGTGCGCGAGATCACCGGCTACATCGGCGAAAGCGCCGATGTGAAGGTCGGCATGGTTGGCGGCGTTGCCACCCTCGTGCGCGTGGAGGACGTAGAAAGCCACGCCGTTGTCATCGACGAGGGCACCGCGCTGACCGAGCCCGTGAGCACCTTCAACAAGCCCACCGACGTCTATGTGGACGGCGAGGGCATGCTCTACATCGCCGACAAGGACAACAACCGCGTCGTGAAGCTGGATGCGGAGCTGAACTACCAGGGCTCCTTCATCAAGCCCACCGACCCCACCTTTGACCAGACCAAGTCCTTCATGCCCACCAAGCTGGTGGCGGACGTTTCCGGCCGCGTTTTCTGCCTGGCCGACACCGTCAACATGGGCGTGCTCAAGTACGAGGCCAACGGCGTTTTCACCGGCTTCATCGGTGCAAAGCCCGTGACCCTCACCGCTGGCGAGATCCTGCTGCGCCTGCTCTCCACCAAGGAGCAGCGCGCCAAGCAGAAGTCCAGCGTGGCCACCGAGTATCACAACATTGCCATCGATGACCTGGGCTTCTTCTACGTTGTGACCAACAAGCAGTATGAAGAGGCGGAGCTGATGAACGGCGACGCGGAGCCCATCCGCCGCCTGAACAGCCTGGGCACCAACATCCTCATCGAGAACGGCACATTCCCGCCCATCGGCGATGTGCAGTGGGCCGCCGGCAACCTGAACATCGACCCCGCCGGTCACTCCCGCTTCATCGACGTGACCGTGCTGGAGAACGACATCTACGTTGGCCTGGACAACCTGCACAGCCGCATCTTCGGCTATGACAAACAGGGCAACATGCTCTGGGCCTTCGGCGGCATCGGCAACGCGGAGGGCTACTTCCGCAAGAACAGCGCCGTCGCCATCGAGAGCATGGGCGATGACCTCCTGGTGCTGGATACCCTGGGCTCCTCCATCACCGTGATGACCCCCACGGAATACGGCAAGCTGATCTACGAGGCCAACCGCCTCTACAGCATCGGCGATTACCCGGGCTCTGCCGCAGAATGGCAGAAGGTGCTCGACCGCAACGCCAACTACGACCTGGCCTACATCGGCATCGGCCGTGCGGAGCTGCAGATGGGCAACTACAAGGAAGCCTGCGAGCGCTTCAAGATGGCCCGTGACGACGAGAACTACTCCGAGGCCTTCCGCTACTACCGGAGCGAGCTGGTGGAACAGAACATCGGCTGGATCTTCGGCGTGGTGGCCGTGATCCTGGTCGTACCCGCGGTGGTCGGCCGCATCAAGAAGATCAAGTGGGAGGTGGACAACGCATGAGCATCCTGAGCAATCTGACGGATCGCCAGCGCTGGGCCAGGTACGGCAAGTCGCTGAAATATGCAACCTACTGCATGTTCCACCCCTTCGATGGCTTCTGGGATCTGACACATGAAAAGCGCGGCTCCATGGCGGCGGCCAACACCATCGTCATCGCTGTGCTTGTTACACGCCTGCTGTCCCTGCAGTTCACCTCTTTCCTCTTCAACAACGTTTACTGGCCGGAGGTCAACATCCTCCAGCAGTGCCTCTCCGTGCTGCTGCCGCTGGTGATCTTCGTCCTGGGCAACTGGGGCCTGACCACCCTGTTCGACGGCAAGGGCACCCTCAAGGACGTCTACATGGGCACCTGCTACGCCCTGGCCCCCTTCGTGATCCTGCAGCTGCCGATGATCGTCCTGTCCAACGTGGTCACGGTGGACGAGGCCGCCTTCTACAGCGTGATGAACATGCTCAGCCTTGTCTGGTCCGGCGGCCTGATCGTCTGCGCGATGATGCAGATTCACGATTACGGCCTGGGCAAGACGCTGCTGTTCATCGTCATGTCCATCTTTGCCATGGCGGTCATCATTTTCCTCCTGCTGCTGTTCTTCACCCTGGTGGGCGATGCGGTGGGCTATGTGACCTCCCTGTATGATGAAATCCAGTTCCGCCTGTACTAAGAAAGGAGATTGCCGCAATGAAGAGACGCATTATCCTGCGCATCGTGCTTGGCCTGGTGATCATCCTGGCTCTGGTGCTGGGCGTAACGAAGGTCATCATCCCCCTCTTCGATACCTCCGATGAGGTCAACAGCTTCGAGCCGGACATCCAGCGCTATTCCTCCACGGATGAGACCTTCACCATGGAGAACGAGTACCTCACCTTCACCCTGGACAAGGAAACCACCCACTTCACCCTGAAGACGGCTGACGGGCATGAGTGGAGCTCCGCCGCTGCGGGCTCCGACCTTGACAATGTCAACCTGACCCCCGTTGTGGAGAAGTACCGCCTCACCTCCGTGCTGACCGTGGAGTGCAGGGACAAGAAGGGCACCGCCTCCAGCATGAACACGAGCCAGAACAGCACCCCCAACGCTCTCTACACCCTGGAGAAGCTGGAGGACGGCTCCATCATGGTCAACTACACCATCGGCAACATCCAGCCCATCTACCTCTACCCCTCCGTCATCCTGGTGGAGGATCTGGATGCGATGATCGCCGAGGCTGGCCTCTCCAAGTCGGAAACGAGAAAGATCACCGACCTGTACAAGGCCTACGATCCCTCCGCAAAGAACTACGCCAAGACCAAGGGCCTGGCGGAGCTGGAGGAGACCTACCCCGTGCTCAAGGAAGGCAAGGCCATCTACGTTCTGCGCAAGGCCAAGGCCGATGAAAAGAACAAGAGCACGCTGCAGAAGAATGTCGCCGCCTTTGAGCAGCTCGGCTATACCGAGGAGATGCTGGAGCGCGACGATGCGCTGATCGCCGGCAACACCGGTACGGATTACAGCAAGGCCAAGATCATCAACGTCTCCGTCATCTACCGCCTGGAGGGCAACGATCTGGTCGTCGAAGTGCCCTTCGACAAGATCTCCTACAACCCCGACTACCCCATCACCAAGCTGAATCTGCTGCCCGCCTTCGGTTCCACCGACAAGAGCGCAGAAGGCTTCATCCTGGTGCCCGAGGGCAGCGGCGCCATCATCAACTTCAACAACGGCAAGGTAAAGCAGGCGCCCTACGCTGTGGACGTTTACGGTTACGATTACGCCACCAGCCGCCACTTTATCATCAATGAGCCCCGCGTTTCCTACCCCGTCTTCGGCATGAGCCAGGCGGGCAACGGCTCCTTCCTCTGCATCCTGGAGGACGGCAAGTCCTGGGCTTCCATCCAGGCCAACTCCGCCGGTCAGCCCTCCTATGGCGCGTTCAACTCCGCCGGTGCCTCCTACCTCATGCTGCACGGCGCAGACATTGTTGACAGCACCCGCTCCAACGACCACGCCTACATGTACGAAAAGGAGCTGCCCGAGGGCAGCATCATCCAGCGCTACCGCTTCATCGGCGGCGAGAGCTACATGGACATGGCCGCCGCCTACCGCACCTACCTGCAGGCCACAAACCCGCAGCTGCTGCGCGAGGTGAGCAGCGAGGCCCACACGGTGGTGGAGATGGTCGGCGCGATCGACAAGGTGCAGCAGGTTTTCGGTGTGCCCACCGATGTGCCGATCCCCATGACCACCTACGCCCAGGCCTCTGACCTGGCCCAGCGCCTCATCGCCGAGGGTCTGCCGAACCTCTCCATCCGCTACGCCGGCTGGATGAACGGCGGCCTGAACCAGACCATCCTCAACAAGGTTCGCCTGATGAGCGAAATGGGCAGCACGGCAGAGCTGGAAGCCTTCACCCAGCTGGCCAGCGACGCGAATGTGCCGCTCTACCTGGACGGCCTGACCTGCTTCGCCCGCAACAGCGGCCTGCTGGAGGGCTTCATCCCCCTGCGTGACGCCGCCCGCTTCGCCACCCGCAAGGAAGCAGAAATCCCCGAGTACTCCCCCATCTGGTATGGCGAGCAGGAGTGGCGTGACAACTACTTCCTCCTCAAGCCCAGCGTGATCCAGCAGAATGTGGACGTGCTGAGCCAGGCCGCCAACGATTACCATGCCTCCGGCGTTTCCTTCCGCGATATCGGCCTGCTTCTGAGCGCGGACTACAACCCGAAGGATCACGTCAACCGCGAGGAGGTCCGCCTGCAGCAGATGCAGAAGCTGACCGAGCTGCGCGAGGCTGGCCAATTGGTCATGACCCGCAACGGCAATGACTACGCCGCCGTCCTCTCCGATATCGTCACCGATATGGATCTGGATGGCGCTGCCTACCAGGTCATCGACCAGTTCGTACCCTTCTACACCGCCGCGCTGCACGGCTCCGTCCCCTACACCGGCGTTTCCTTCAACCTCGCGGAGGACCGCGAAACGCTGCTGCTCCGCTCGGCCGAAATGGGCGCCAGCCTGCAGTACACGCTGATGGCCGAGAACGTCAATCAACTGCAGGATTCCTGGTTCTCCGAGTACTACGGCGCTGACGCCTCCCGCGTTTACGGCGAGATGATCGGCATCGTCAAGGCGTACAACGACTGCCTGAGCGGCACCTTCAACCAGATGATGACCGCCCACAAGAGCGAGGGCGACGTGACCGTGACCGAGTACGAGAACGGCACCCGCATCTACGTGAACTACGGCTATGACGAGGCCACGGTGGACGGCGTGACCATCGCCGAGCGCAGCATCAAGAGCATCGCTGCCGACGGCACTGAAAAGACCGCCTTCGTGCCTGCCGAAGAAACTGCAAAGGAGGGGATCGAATGAAAGGCTTCAAGAAGAACTCCGGCCAGATCAAGACCTCCCTTTCCAGCCATCTTTCGATGCGCACCCGCCGCGCCGTGTCCGGCTACCTGTTCATCCTGCCCTTCATCATCGGCTTCCTGGCCTTTTCGATCAGCCCGCTGCTGATGTCGCTGGAGATGAGCTTCTCCGACGTGACGCTCCAGACCGGCGGCCCCAACATTGATTCTCACCTGGGCTACGGCGCGAGCGTGAAGATCAGCAAGAACATCGAGCTGCCGGAAAGCCTGCGCTACGATGCGGATGAGTTCGCCAAGGGCAACTTCCTTGTCGAGCCTGTGGACGAGGTGCTGACCCTGCGCAAGGACTTCGCCTACGGCCCCCAGGTGACGCTCTCCCGTCAGATCGAGCTGCCCAAGACCGTCTGGTATAACCCGGCGGATCTGGCCAACGGCGTCTACACGGTGGAGCCCCTTAAAACAGCCATGGAGCTGACCCCCGAAAGCAACCTGGGCGCCTCCGTCACCCTCTCCCGCAAGATTGATGACCTGCCCAGCGGCCTGCAGTACAGCACCTTTGCCGAGGAGAACGGCCGCATCGCAGTGGAGCAGAGCAACACCATCCTGAGCCTGAGCGCCAACGAGAGCTTCGGCCAGAGCGTGACCCTCTCCTCCCAGATCGACCTGCCCGAGGGCTACATCTACGATGAGGCCCTGCTGACGGAGAAGCAGTATGTGGTGAAGATGGCGGACGGCTCCGACGTTCCCGTCGCCTTTGCCGCCTACCTCTTTGATAACGGCCACACCACCCAGCTGGCCAATGCCTACAAGACCCTCAAGGGCGGCGCGACCCCCAACCTGAACAGGAGCTGCGGCTACGATAAGGCCCTGTTCGAACAGAAGGGCGACTTCGTGCTGAAGCTGTCCGTGCCCGTTTCCTTCGCCAAGCACCTGATCGATACCGGCAACTACGATCTCTTCTGCGAGATGGTGGCGGCCGCTCAGGGCGTGACGGTGGAGGCGCTGGGCCTGCCGGAGTTCTTCACCTACGATGCGCCCCTCTGGGCCCGTCAGAGCGCCGCGAAGGCCACGCTGAGCATCCAGGTGCCCGACGAGGCGTCTGTTGTTCCCAACTCCTTCGCTGTTTACCTCATCTCCAGCGGCAACGCCGACCTCTTCTACGAAACGGTCAACCCCGCCGCCAACAGCGACACGGTCTGCTTCCTCTACGATCCCGAGCAGGATCAGACCGGCAAGATCACCGCAATCAATGGCGAACTGCCCACCAACGTGACCTACGTTGAGTCGGACTTCACCAACAGCGGCGTGATCAACGTCAAGCTGGATAACCCCACCATTCCCCTCTCCTTCGCCAAGTACATCATCGAAAAGGGCGGCTTCGGCATGTTCCTGGGCACGCTGGTGGACCTGGTGGCGCTGGAGAACTTCCACAACGCGCTGTTCATCGACGCGAAATTCCCCGACCTGCTGATGGACGAGATCACCAAGATGTCCGTGCACACGCTGGCCATCCTGGTCGTGTCCTTCGTCATCGCCATCCTGCTCAACCAGGAGTTCAAGGGCCGCGCCCTCGTGCGTGCGGTGTTCTTCCTGCCCGTCATCCTCTCCAGCGGCGTGCTGGTCAACCTGGAGGCGGAAAACACCCTCATGCAGGGCGTGCAGGACATGATTTCCGAGCAGACGCCCTTCACCGTGACGGATACCATGATGGATATCCTTCGCCTGACGGGCCTGGGCGGCGACATGCTGCAGATCATCTTTGACCTGATCGCTGAGGTCTACGACATCGTCATGGCCTCCGGCATCCAGATCATCATCTTCCTCTCCGGCCTGCAGAACGTGCCCGCCAGCCTCTATGAGGCCGCGGACGTGGAAGGCTGCACCAAGTGGGAGGCCTTCTGGAAGATCACCTTCCCGATGGTGTCCCCGCTGCTGATCGTCAACATCATTTACACCATCATCGACTTCTTCACCAAGATGAGCGGTGACCTGAACACCCTGCTCAAGGAGATGCAGAACGATCTCCTCTACGCGCAGATGTCCGCAATGATGTGGATCTACTTCCTCGTGGCCCTTGCGCTGATCGGCGTGAGCGCACTGATCGTTTCGAAGGTGGTGGCTACCGATGAGTAAGAAATACGTTGCCCATGCGCGCCCCACCGAGAGCTTCTGGGTGCGCAACAAGAAGTCCGGCGGCTACCTGTTCAAGAAGACGGCGGGCAATAAGATCTACAAGTTCATCCGCTTCCTTCTGCTGGTGGGCCTGTGCTTCATGATCATCCAGCCCCTGCTGACCAAGCTCTCCCACTCCCTGATGACGGAGCAGGACCTGACCGACTCCACGATCATCTCCATCCCCCGTCATATCACGACCTCCAATTACGAAGAGGTCATCGGCTCCAACTTCCTGCTTGACTTCAAGAAGGCGCTGCCCAACACCCTCTTTGTGTGCTTCTCGGTGGCGTTCCTGCAGGTCGCCTCTGCCACGCTGGTGGGCTACGGCTTTGCCCGCTTCAAGTTCCCGCTGAAGAAATTCTGGTTCTTCTGCGTGATCATGACGGTCATCGTTCCCCCGCAGACCATCTCCACCGCGCTGCACCTCAACTTCAGCTACTTCAACCCCTTCGGGATCGTCGGCCTGTTCAATGGCGGCAATTCCATCAACCTGCTGCATGGCGATAACTACATCAAGCTGGGTGCCCTGCGGATGTCCGTGCCGTACCTGGCCATGTCCGCCACCTGTCAGGGCCTGAAGAACGGCCTGTACATCTACATGATCCGCCAGTTCTTCCAGGGCGTGCCGGTCTCTCTGGAGGAGGCCGCCTATGTGGACGGCTGCTCCACCTTCAAGACCTTCTGGCGCGTCATCCTGCCCGACGCCATCCCGATCCTGGTCAGCTGCTTCCTGTTCGCCTTTGTCTGGCAGTGGACGGACACCTTCTACTCCCTCAAGTTCATCGGCGACGCGTCCTCCATCCCGCTGCTGAGCACGAAGCTCTCCGGTTTCAACGAGTCCGTCATCCAGTGGAACGCGGCTCGCCTCGGCCTGGGCCCGGACGCTTCCAATGACCCCGGCCCGGGTCTGACGCAGCAGATGATCTCCACCGGTACGCTGGTTGTGGTCGCTCCCCTGCTGCTGCTGTACCTGCTGGCGCAGAAGGGCTTTGTGGAGTCCATCGCCAACACGGGCCTGAAGTAAAAAAAGTTTCTGAACCTTGCAGGAATCCAGGAAAACACGTCGAATGTAAGAATTAGCGTGTTTTGTACCACTTTCCCCATTTGTTCTTAGTCCCATAATAAGCGTTGGTGCGAGCGGGCGCGCAGGCGGCCAGGACGCCGGAAACCGCAGGTATTGGAATGCGGCCGACGGTTTCCCCCGGTTCCAGCCTCCCCTGCCCCGCCCGCCCCACCGGCGATTATGAGGCGAGAAATAGATCCCCAAAACATCTTAAGGAGGTTTTCCCATGAAGAAGACTCTGGCTATGATCCTTGCGATCATGATGCTGCTGGCCTGCGTCCCCGCGATGGCTGAGGGCATCGAGAACCCCTACGAAGAGTACGGCGTTGAGATCTACACCGACGAGAACGGCAACGTGATCGATCTGGGCGGCATGGAGATCACCATCTGCGACTGGTGGTCCTCTGACTGGCACGACAACATCGGCAACGCCACCACCGCTGCTGCTGAGGCGACCGAGGAGTACCGCCTGTGGCTGGAGGAGACCTACAACTTCACCATCAAGCAGGTCAACGGCACCACTTGGGGCGACTCCCCCACGGATTTCACCAACATTGCCATGACCGGCTCTGAGGAGAACTACGTGTGGATCCTGCGCGCTGGCGCTTACCTGCAGCCCATGAACGCTGGCCTGTTCTATGACCTGGCCACCCTGGACTGCCTGGACTTCGCCGACGAGAAGTGGAACCCCATCGTTATGGGCCTGACCACCAAGGGCGATTCCATCTACGCCATGCGTCCCGAAGCCGCTGAGGCTCGTAAGGGCATCTTCTTCAACAAGCGTCTGCTGACCGAGGCTGGCGTTGATCCTGAGTCCATCTACGACATGCAGGCCAACGGCACCTGGACCTGGGCCGCTTTCGAAGAGCTGCTGGCTAAGCTGCACCGCGATACCGACAACGACGGCATCATCGACAAGTACGCCATGATGTCCTTCTCCTCTCACCTGCTGCCCGCCGCGGCTGTGTCCAATGGCGTTGGCTTCGTCATGGTTGACGAGAATGGCAAGTACTACAACGCCGCCGAGTCCGACGCCTTCCTGGAGGCCATGAACTGGGCCGTGGAACTGATCAAGAAGTACGAGATGGCCGCTCCCGAGGGTGCTGAGTGGAACTACTTCGAGTCCGCCTTCATCAACGGCGAGGTCGCCATCCAGTGCCACGAGGAGTACTTCTCCGGCTCCCTGGCCAACATGGAAGATGACTTTGGCTTCGTGATGTTCCCCAAGGGCCCCAAGGCTGACGGCTACAAGTGGGCTCCCACCGACAACGTGTGGGTCATCCCCGCTTGCTACGACGCCGAGCGCGCCTGGAAGATCGCTTTCGCCTTCAACCTGTTCACCAACCCCACTCCCGGCTACGGCGAGTCTGAGGACTGGAAGAACGGCATGTACCCCAAGTACCGTGACGACCGCGCTGTGGACGAGACCATCACCATGATGCGTGACGGCTCCACCCAGTTTGTGTGGTACACCGACCTGATCACCGGT
>JBGVOA010000454.1:0-2895 GCA_045126095.1 Christensenellales bacterium
GGGCTATGATCCTGCGGGTTCCCTGGGCGGCAAGAGCGGTCTTGAGGCGCTGCGGGAGTACTGCGAGGCGCAGGGGATCGACTTTGCGCTGGAGGTGGATGTGCTGTCCCTGAATGTGGAAACGCATCCTACGCTGACCTACTCCTCCTACGAGCACATCACCTCCAAGACCTTTGAGCGTCCGACCTACGGCAAGGTGTACAGCACCCTGCGCTACCTGACCCCCAGCATGTCTGCCAAGAAGGCGGCTGAGGTTGTGGATGAGATGGAGCAGGACGGCCTGACGGGTATTTCCCTGACGGGCATCACCCAGCACATGTCCGATTACGCTTACAAGGATCAGTACTACGACAGCGCGCAGCTGGCGGAGATCTATACCGGTATCGTCCGCGATGCGGGTGAGAAGATGACGGTGACTCTTTCCAGCCCGAACGCGTACCTCTGGCCTGAGGCGAATGTGCTCAGCGATCTGCCGATCGGCGGCTCTGATCACAACTACACGGCTGCGGAGATTCCCTTCCTGGCCATTGCACTTTCCGGTCGGATTCCCTTCTATGCGGAATACGTCAACTTCCAGGCGAACACCAACGCGTTCTTCCTGCACCTGGTGGAGCAGGGCGCGCGTCCCGCCTTCCTGCTGACGTGGGAAGACCCCATCGAGCTGCAGAACACCAACTCGTCCTCCATCTACTCCTCCCGGTACGAGCTGTACGCGGACATGATTGTCGAATGGTACAGCGAACTGCGCGGGCTGTATGCTGTGGTGGGTGAGGCTGGCGAAATCACGGCCCATGAGCGTGAGGGTGACATGGTGCGAGTCACCTGGAACGACGAGACCCAGGTTTACATCAACTTCGGCCACAGGGAAGCCACCATGGATGGCGTGACGGTCGCTCCTCGCGGCACACAGGCGCTGGTGGATGAAAATGGCGAGCCGATTACTGATGAAAATGGCGTTCAGGTGACTGTGTGGAACAGTGGCTGGACGATTGGACAGGAGGTGAGTGCGGATGGCAACTAAGGCGCCCAAGAACCCCCATGACAAGCACCCGTTGAGCAAGCGTCGCCTGCGTGAGTGGGGCTACGGCTACCTGTTCATTCTGCCGTGGATCATCGGTGTGTGCCTCTTCTTCGTCTACGCAGCCTACCGCTCCCTCTCCTTCTCCTTTTCCAATGTGAACATGGTGGGCCTGGAGGTCACCTTCCTGGGCTGGGACAACCTGTTTGCCAATTACAGCAAGGTTATCGCCACTGAAACCAACCTGCCCATCATGCTGGGTTCCTTCGCTATCAGCCTGGTGCTGCAGCTGCCCATCATCATCAGCTTCTCGCTGATCATTGCGCTGCTGCTCAACAGCAAGATCAAGTGTCGCGGCCTGTTCCGCATGATCTTCTTCCTGCCGGTCATCATTGCGACCGGTCCGGTTATGACCAAGCTGACCCAGCAGGGCGTGGCTTCCGTGCCGATGATGGCTGACCTGACGACGCTGCTGGGCTCTCTGCCGAAGTTCCTGCAGGAGCCGCTGACGGAGCTGTTTGACTCCCTCATCGTCATCCTGTGGAATGCCGGCATCCAGATCCTGATCTTCCTCTCCGGCCTGCAGAAGGTTTCCAAGACCCTCTATGAGGCTGCGAAGATCGATGGCGCTTCCGGCTGGGAGTCTTTCTGGAAGATCACGCTGCCGATTGTGAAGCCCATGATCCTGCTCAACTCCGTCTACACGGTGGTGAGCCTGGCCACTGGCGGCACGAATGAGGTCATCGAACTGATCTACACCGTGACCTATGCGGCCACCAAGGGCTACTCCTACGGCATGGCGCTGAGCTGGATCTACACGCTGATCGTAGCGCTGATCCTGCTGGCTGTCTTCCTTCTGCTCAAGGAGAAGAGCGACAAGCATGTCAAGTACGAGAAAAGACGCGTAACGCTGCGATAAGGAGGGAGAAAAAATGAAAATCAGTCTGCCTCCCAAGGGCGCGCGCAAGGATTACTACAAAAAGATGTTCTTCGGCAGCAACGAGAAGCGCGGCGTTGTGATGAGCATCGTCACCTATGTGCTGCTGATCACCATCGCCTTCATTTACCTGTACCCGGTGCTGTACATGTTCTCCCGCTCGCTCATGAGCCCGAACGATCTGCTTGATAATGCCGTTAAGTGGATTCCGGGCGAGGTGAGTCCGAAGAATTACACGGGCGCCATCGCTGCCCTGGATTACTGGAACTCCCTGTGGAAGAACATCCAGCTGTCCCTGCTGCCCACGATCCTGCAGGTGTTTGTCTGCTCCATGGTCGGCTATGGCTTTGCCCGCTACAATTTCCCGGGCAAGACGTTCTGGATGGCGATCCTCATCCTGAGCTTCCTGCTGCCCTCCCAGACCATCGACATGCCCAACTACCTGCTGCTCAACACAAACCTGAAGCTGGTGGACGGCAGCCTGAAGCCCTTCCTGGTCATGGCTGGCCTGGGTCAGGGCTTCAAGAGCGTGCTGTGTATCCTCATCTTCTACAACTTCCATAGGCAGGTGCCCCAGAGCCTCATCGAGGCGGCGGAGATCGATGGCGCGAGCCACATCGGCGCGTATTTCAAAATCGCCATTCCGCTGTCTACGGCTGCCATCGTCTGCGTTACCCTCTTCTCTCTGGTGTGGTACTGGAATGAGACCTATCTCATGCGCACCTACCTGGGCCTGAAGGATGTGGCGAACCGCAACAACGGCCTCACCACGCTGATGATCAAGCTGAACGAGTTTGAGGCGAGCTATCAGCAGCGCTTTGACGAGCGCGCCAGCGGCGCCACCTCCACCGATAAGCTCAACGACGCCATCACCATGGCAGGCACTGTGCTGTGTATTGCACCGCTTCTGCTGCTCTACCTGGTGCTGCAGAAGCAGTTC
>JBGVOA010000455.1:0-3997 GCA_045126095.1 Christensenellales bacterium
GTGTCATTGGAGGTAAACACCACATGGAAGCACCCACGGGCATACTTCAGCGATGCCGCCCACATCCCCCTGGCGTAGATATTGCCGCCGTCCATGCGCTGATGGGCGGTCTCACCGAGGATATCGTAGACATAGGCGCAATGCTCCCAGTGCATCAGATCATAGGAGCGCAGGATCTGGCAGCCGGGGAACATGTGCATCGACGTGGAGCTCATGTAGTATGTATCGCCCACACGCACCACGTCCGGATCGGGATAGTCCGCATAAATGACGGGATTGAGGCCTTTCATGAGGAACACCTCCTGTATGCAGTTGCTTTCTTTGATTCTATGATAGCAGGAAAAAACGGCGGATGGCCTCTTATATATTGCTGGGATGTGCGCGGATTTTGCCAAAAGAAAAACCGCCCGGAATGCCGGACGGCAGGATTTCACAGGAAGATGAACCAGATCAGCTTGCTGACGATGTGGGCCAGGGCATGGCCGATCATGGCGTACTGGATGCCGAAACGCCGGTACAGCCAGCCGAAGAACAGGCCCAGGCCGCCGTTGAAGAGGAAGCAGCGCAGCAGCACCAGCGGTGTGATTTCAAACAGCATGGCTGTAGCCGGGAGATGGCCCGCGGCGAAGAGCAGCGCGGAAATGACATTCGCCGCGACGATCACGCCCGCGGGGGCCTTTTCCGCCTTTCGGAAGAACACCTTCCATCCCAGCCAGGCCAGCAGGGACAGCATGAACAGCCGCAGCATGACCTCCTCGACCACGCCGCCATAGAGGATGGACGCAAAGATGACCGGCACGCTCAGCGTCAGGTCGGTGGCCTCGCGCAGGCCGGGGATCCACGCGCCGAAGGTCCACCAGTCCAGGCTGAGCAGCACGCCGGCGACGGCGGCCAGGGGCAGCGTCCATTTCAGCACAGACCATTCCAGCCGGGCCGGGCGCATCAGCCCCAGCTTCGTGGCCAGGATGTGGCCGACGAAGCCCATCACCAGCGCATACACGGCGATTTGCACCATGTACACGGCGATGAAGGCGGCTTCGCTGCCCAGCTGCTCCAGCAGCGTGACGATGGTAGCCTCATCCAGCATCTCCAGCTGGTACAGCGCGGTGAAGTACGCACCTGCCACCGCGACGGGCAGCAGCCCCAGCGCAAACATCAAGGGGCGGCGGAAACGCGCGATCATTTGCTGTCCCCTCCCCAGGTTTCCACGCAGAAGCCCTTGTGCCCGCAGCAGGTGCAGGTGAGCTTGCGGGTGCGCAGGGTGTGATTGGCGAAGAACGCCTCCTTCAGCCGGGGGCGGAACACCCCATGGCAGCGGGGGCAGATGTAGGCCACATTGCAGAAGTACATCCGGGTCAGCAGGATCCCCACCGGCACGGTCAGCACCGCCCAGAGTGCAAAGAGCCACCATTGCCCTGCGGCAATCCACAGGATGATGCCCCCGATCTGCGTCAGGGACAGGGGCAGTCCCGTCAACAACATCATCAGGTGCAGCCGATCAAGCTTTTTCTTGTTTTCCATATACGTCGCCATGTCCGGAATGGAATCAAAGGAGAAATCGGGCGTTTCCTTCAGCACATGCTGCAGCGCCGTCAGCCGGTCCAGCTGACTCTGTTTCTGGGCAATCTCGTCGCGCAGCTCCTGCGCCCGCTGGCTCAGCAGCAGGTCGATCACGCTGCCGGGGTCGTCCTCCTTCAGCAGCTGGCCGATCACATTGATGGACAGCCCCAGCTCCCGCAGGAAGCAGATGACCTGAAGGCGCTTCGAATCCTCCTCCGTGTAGAGGCGGCGGCCGCCCTCGGTCAGGTCGCTCGGACAGAGGAGCCCGCGGGTATCGTAGTACTGCACCGTGCGGACGGTGACCCCGCAGAGCTTTGCAATTTCTCCAGTTGTGTATTGCTGGGACATGGCTCAAACCTCCTTACGCTGCCATCGTAGCACATGACGCAGCGTCACAAGCAAGCCCTGACGCAGGGGGATTTTTTCAATTCTCCAACGGTATTATAGCCCAAAACCTACCCTCATGCAACAAAACAGGCCGCCCGACATGCAGGCGACCTGTTTGGGGTAGGTTTCAGGAAAAAACGTTGCTTACATCTGCACGCCCTGCTCCTGGGCCTGGGCGGTGTAGAGCTCGTAGTAGTGGCCCTTCTTCGCCATCAGCTCGTCATGACTGCCAGCCTCCATGATGCCGCGGTTGCCAATGTAGAGGATGCGGTCGCAGTTCTTGATGGTGGACAGGCGGTGAGCGATGATGAAGGAAGTGCGGCCCTTGAGCATGGCCTGGATGCCGTCCTGCAGGAGCTTTTCCGTCTTGGTGTCGATGGAGGAGGTGGCCTCGTCCAGGATGAGGATGCGAGGATCGGAGAGCAGCGTGCGGGCAAAGGCAATCAGCTGGCGCTGGCCCTGGGAGAGGCTGGAGCCGCGCTCGCCCACGCTGGTCTGGTACTGATCGGGCATCTCGCGGATGAAGTCGTCCGCACGGACGATCTTCGCGGCCTCGCGCACCTCGTCGTCGGTGGCGTCCAGGCGGCCGTAGCGGATGTTGTCCATCAGCGTGCCGGTGAAGATGAAGCTGTCCTGCAGCATGATGCCCAGCTGGGTGCGCAGGGAGTGCAGCGTCACGTCGGTGATGTCGTGCTGCTGGCCCTGCTCGTCGGTCAGCAGGATCTGGCCGGAGCGCAGGTTGTAGAAGCGGCAGAGCAGGTTGACCACGGTGGACTTGCCAGCGCCGGTGGGGCCCACCAGGGCGATGGACTCGCCGGCCTTCACATGCAGGTCGACGTCTTCCAGCACGGTCTGGCCCTCCTCGTAGCCGAAGGTCACCTTCTCGTAGTGCACCTCGCCGGTGATGGCAGGCAGCTCGCCGGCGCCCTCCTTGTCCGCCACCACCACGGGCTCATCCATCGTTTCAAAGATGCGCTCGAGGTAGGCCATGTTGTTGACAAAGGAGTTGTAGATGTTGGCCAGGTTGGTGATGGGCTGCCAGAAGCGGTTGAGGTACTGGCCCATGGCAAGGATGGTACCGAAGGCGATGGCCTGGCCGGGAATCATGTGCACGGCGCTCTTGTCGCCCAGCCAGTACACCGCAGCGATGTACATGAGGGTGAACACGATCTGCGTGATGAGCGAGGAGGAGAGCCACACGGTGTTGGACACATAGATGGCCTTCATCCAGGCAATGCGGCAGGCGGTGGCCAGGCGCTGCATGATGGAGCAGTTGACCTCCTGGCGGGCGAAGATCTGGGAAACGCGCACGCCGTCGATGGACTCGGCGATGTAGGCGTTGTAGTTGGAGTTCTTGTTGGACTGGTTCTGCCAGGCCCTGCGCTGGCGGGGCTTGATGATGACGATGATGCCCAGGAACACCGGCAGGCCCGCCACGATGATGGAGGCCAGGGTGGGCTCGGTGATGTACATGAACACCACGATGAAGATGATGTTGATGATCTCGATGATGGAGTTGATGATGCCGTTGGAGAGGATATCGGAAACAGAGTTGACGTAGTTGATCACGCGCACGAGGATCTTGCCCGCCGGACGGCTGTCGTAGTAGGCAAAGGGCAGGCGCTGCAGGTGCGCAAAGAGATCCTTGCGGATGTCGTAAATGATATCCTGGGACACATGGGCCATCATGCGGGAACGCACCACGGTAAAGACGATGCTGACGGCAATGATGCCCAGATAAGCCACGCACATCACCAGCAGGCCGGGGATGTCTCCCTCGGGCACGATGACGTTGATGACCCGCTCGGTGATCTTGGGGGACAGAAGGCCGATGACCGACGCAACGCCGGAAAGCAGCAGCGCCAGGAGCATCTTCCACTTGTGACGACCGATGTAGTGCAGGGTACGCTTGAGATGGCCTGCGTCAAACGGGCTCTCCAGGGACTCGTCCACGTCAAACTTATTGCGTGCCATTACTGCTCCCCCCCTTCCTTCGCGTCGATGCCGTTCTGCAGGCAGAAGGTCTCCCAGTAGTAGCCGCGCTGAGCCA
>JBGVOA010000456.1:0-16164 GCA_045126095.1 Christensenellales bacterium
GCAGCTCCAGGCACATGCCGGTGGTCTCATGGGTGCCGGAGCCAAAGGCCATGCCGGGGTCGATCTCCATGACCAGGTCGTTCTCCTTCGCGTCGTACAGCTCCCAGGTGGGCTTGACCACCAGGCGCTTGCCGGCGCGGAAGGGCTTGTAGAACCTCTTCCACACCTCGCTCCAGTCCTCGTCGTGGACGTTCACGGTGCCGATTTCCAGGCTGCCCAGGTCGATGCCCAGGTCCGCAAACTTCAGCTCGGTCATGCGGCTGTTGAGCGCGCCCAGACGGTCGGCGAACTTCTCGTCCGGCTCGAACCAGGCATGCACCAGCACGTCCTCAGGCAGGGTGTTCACCAGGTTGGGGTCAATGATCTCCCAGTAGCCGTTGGGCTTATCGGGATCGGGAATATCGGCGCGGTCCTCGACCATGGTGCCGGTGGCGCCTTCGTTCATCAGGGCTTCGGACACGATGTCCGCGCCCATGGTGGTGGTGTGTATGGTCAGTTCGACCCAATCCATATTGTCACGCTTCTTTCAATCGTAATGGGGACAAAAACCCATCATTATTATACATGAATCTGGCGGGCGGGTCAACGCCTGCGGGAAAATCAGCACAAATCCCTTGCGTCCGACTGTTTGCTGTGCTATACTGAAGTGGAAAAGTCGGCTGACGACGAAAAGGAGGTTGTTTCCAAATGAAGAAGTTCCTTGCTGAGTTCAAGAAGTTTGCACTGCGCGGCAATGTGATCGACATGGCTGTCGGCGTGATCATCGGCGGCGCGTTCACTGGCGTTGTCAATGGCGTGTCCAACAACTTCATCAAGCCGCTGCTGTCCTTTGTGACCACCTGGGGCAAGAGCTGGGGCTTCATGGCGGACGGTACCACCGAGTGGGAGATTGGTCTGGCTGGCGCTGACTTCCTGACCACCATCATCAACTTCATCATCACGGCGTTCGTGCTGTTCACGATCATCAAGGTGATGAACAAGGTTGCCGAGCTGGGCAAGAAGCCCGAGGCTCCCAAGGCTCCCACCACCAAGAAGTGCCCCTACTGCCTGAGCGAGATCCCGATCGGTGCGACCAAGTGCGCCCACTGCGCCAGCGAGCTGCCCGCGGAGTAATCCCTGATTCCATACGAACCCCGGAGGATGCGCAAGTCCTCCGGGGTTTCCGTACACATGCAAAGAGGAGGCTGCCATAACCCGTCGGCAGCCTCCTCTGTTATATTAAGATGTAGAAACTCAGTCCACGATGGTCTGGGTGGCGGTGATCATCTCTGCGCCGACCTGGGCGGGCAGGCTCATGGTCATCGCGCCGTTGGTGTAGACGGTGACGGTCACGCCATCGGACAGGCCCTCCAGCAGCTCGGCGGGGGCATTCACGATGATGGGCTCCATTTCTGTGTTCAGGATGAAGCCGGTCTCATGCAGGTCGCTGATCTCGCCCTCGTGGGTGTAGCAGCCTACCTTCATGGCGGCAATCTGCGCGGGGATGGAGAAGGTCATCATGCCGTTGTAGGTGATGTGGATGTAATCGCCCGCCTCGATCTCCTTGCCTTCAAAGTAGGTCTCCTCGAAGATGTTGGCCTGCACCAGCTGGCCCTCGGCGGTCTGGATGAGGATGTACTCAGGGGTGATCTCGGTGACGATGCCGGCGATGTCGAAAATCTCCTGCACCACGGGCAGCGGGATGATCTCCATGGCGTTGATGGTGATCTGGTCAAGGCCGGAGGTCATCAGGCCATCGGTGACGACGATCACTTCCATGCCGGGCTCGGGCTGCACGAAGATGAGGGCGTTCTCCTTGGGGTACACCGCGTAGGGGATCTCCTCGCCCTCAACCGTCAGGATGAAGCCGTTCTCCATCATCTCGGTCACCACGCCCACGATTTCCTGGCCGCGGATGTGGTCGGCGCTCACCTGGGCGGGAATGGACATGGTCATCATGCCATTGTGGAAAACGGTGACGAACATGCCGTCCTGGATGCCGGTCAGCTGCTCGGCGGCGGCGCCCACGTACCAGGACTCCTCGCCGAAGGTCAGCAGGAAGCCGTCCTCCGCCATTTCGCTCACAATGCCCTGCAGCTTGTGGCAGCTGACAGCCTGGGCGGTGATCTGCGCGGGCAGGGAGCGGGTCATCATGCCGTTGTAGAGGATGTGGACGAAATCGCCCACCAGCACGTCCGCGCCCTCAGAGGCGGTCTCCTCCGTCAGCAGCGCCTCAACGTAGAGGCCGTCGGGGGTCTTCACCAGCAGGAGCTCCTCCTGCACGTCCAGCACATAGCCGGACAGGGTCGCAACGGTCATCGTTTCCGCATCGACGGAACCGATGAATTCGTCCTCCGCAAAGGCGGTCAGGGTGGTCAGCGCCAGCAGCAGCGCCATGAGAAGGGAAAGCAGCTTCATAATTTTGTCCTCCTGTTTGTTGGGCTCGGTGGCCCCGTTTGTAACTGGGTTACACCTATTCAGACGAATGAGCGGCGAATTTGTTCCCGAAAAAATAAAAAAGTTTCTTGGAAATTTGAAATTGGGAACGATTTCGCCGGTTACGGGTATATTGCATTTTGCTTGATATAGTGGTACAATGGTTTCAGTTTTGCTGTATCGGGGTTTGAAAAGTGTAACCGTTGGCGGACGATTATGTCACACAGGCGCAGCGCCTGTATGTGTGTTATAAATGAAAGGAAACGACTTGGGATGAAGAAACGCAAACGCATTGCGGCCTTGATGGCCGGTGTGGACAGGGAGTACCAGCACGCGCTGACCATTGGTATGGCGCAGGCTGCCCGGGCTGCGGATGCGGACCTGTGCGTGTTCAACTGCCAGGGGCAGCCGGACGGCTTTGTCCGGGATGACCGGGGCGAGCGCGCGATCTTTGATCTGGCACGTCTGGCGGATGTGGACGGCGCGGTGGTGCTGCTGGCCACCATTCCCACAAAGGTGTGCCGCGACCAGATTCGCAAGCTGCTGGACGATTATCCGGAGATCCCGCTGGTGACCATCGACGTGCGGCACCGCGACAGCGTGCAGGTCGGCTTTGATGACATGAGCAGCATGCGGGAGCTGACGGAGCATCTGCTGGATGTGCATGGCGCGAAGAGCTTTGCGCTGGTAACCGGCCCGCAGGAGACCCGCGTGGCCAAGGATCGCTATACCTGCTGCCTGGAGCTGCTCAGCGAGCGGGGAATCGAGGTTCCGGCGGAGGCGATCTACGATGGCCGCTGGGTGCGCGAGGGCGGTTTGCATGCGGCGGAGCATTTCCTGAATAAGCTGGAGAAAATGCCGGACGCAATCATCTGCGGCAATGACGATATGGCCTTTGGCCTGGTTGCCGGATTGCGCAAAGCGGGCTACCGCATCCCGGAGGACGTGATCGTTACCGGCTTTGACGCGCGCAGTGAGGCGGTCGGCCGCGGCCTGACTACCATCCGCCGCCCCGTGGAGGAGGCGGGCGAACTGGCGGTGGAAACGCTGCTGAAGTGGATGGCCGAAGGCCGTCCGGCGGTGGATGAGGTGACGTTGCCCACGGAGATCGTTTATGGCGACAGCTGCGGTTGTCCCTACGATGTGCGCCGCGCCCAGAGCTGTGTGCGGATGCTCAGCGAGGAGCAGCGGCTGACGGAAAAGTGCCTGCGCCAGACCACGGATTTTGTGACGGCCCTGGCAACCGTCAGCACCCTGCGCGGTGCGTCGGACGAGCTGACGGCCTTCTCCAGGGTGTGGAATCCCCGGGAGATGCATGTGTGCGTCAACCCGGACTTTATGCACATGGAAACCGAGCGCTTCCCGGAGTACTACCCGGAGGAGATGCTGCTGCTTTCCGGCTGGAGCGGCAGTGCAGAAACGCCGGTGATGCGCTTCCCGACCAGCCAGCTGCTGCCGCGGCTGATGGAGGAGCGGCAGCAGCCGGTCGCGTTGGTCTTTTCGCCCCTGTCCTACATGGGCAGCAATCTGGGCTATATGGTCTATGATGTGGAGCATGTGGTCAGCGCGGTGCTGCCCTCGCTCCTGCTGCTGATGGCCACCTCGCTGACCAACATTTCCCTGCGGGCCACGGTGCAGAGCTACGCCAATGTGATGGAGCGCATGTCCGTGCATGATGCGCTGACCGGCCTACACAACCGCCGCGGCATGCAGCAGCTGATGCCTCCGGTCTTCGAGCGGGCAAAGGCGGAGGGGCTGCCCTTCGCGGTGGTCGTGTGCGATATGGACGATCTGAAGTCCATCAACGATAATTATGGCCATCTTTCCGGCGATCAGGCCATCTGCCGCCTGGGCAGGGCCATCCGCGTGCTGGAGAAGCATGGGCTGACCTGCATCCACATCAGCGGCGATGAGTTCCTGGCCCTGGGCGTGCCCATGCATGGCGAGGACGCCACGACGCTGCTGAGCAGCCTGCGCCAGAGCATTACCGATCTCAACCATGGCGAGCCCTGGCTGTGCGATATCTCCGTCAGCATGGGCGTGTACCTGGATGTGCCCAAAGCGGATGCACGTATGGAGGAGCTGATCCTCCTGGCGGACAACAGCATGTACGCCGAGAAGCACAGCCACCACCGGCGGATCGGCCAGCGGCCCAAGCCTGACGCCTACCTGGACTGAGGGGGACATATAAGATGAAGACATTGTTCGTGGCTGGCATTGCGCTGCTGGCGGCGACGATCACGGCGGACGGCCTGCTGCCGGACGATGCGATCGGCAACGCTGTCCGCATGACGCTGGGCCTGGGCTGCGTGGTCGTGAGCACGCTGTTCCTGGTTCGGATGCGCGAGTGCGGCAGAAGAAAGAAATAACAGACGACCGGAGGGAGCGAATGTCTCCTTCCGGTCGTTTTGTTGTGGGAGATCAGTCCTCCGGGATGTAGATGCACACGCCTGCCCTGAAGTCGCCGGGGGCGAGGCAGGGGTTGGCGTGCAGCAGTGCGCTGAGGGAGGCGTTGAGGCGCAGGGCGGCGGATTCGAGGGTTTCGTCCGTCTGCAGGGTGTAGGTGCGGGGCGTGGGGCAGGGAAGGCTCTCCCTGGGCACGCACAGCACCTGACCGGCATTCAGCCGGGACAGATCCGTATTGGGGTTGGCCGTCTGCAGCGTGTGCAGGTTGATGCCTGCGCGCAGCAGCAGGTCCGCCGTGGTTTCGCCGGACTGCACGGTGTGGCGGTCTGCCTCAGGGCAGACGAAAATGTCGTCCTGCGGGGCGCTTTCGGGGGAAGCAGGCTCGTCAATGGGCGCGGCGGGCGCGTCCAGGTCGTCCTCCGGGGCTGCTTCCGGGGTGGAGGGCACGGGCTGAACGGGGGCCTGGGGCGCGTCGTCCTCCTCCATGGGGATGCACAGCACGTCGCCCACCATCAGTCGGGCGGGGTTGACGTCGGGGTTGGCTTCCAGCAGGTCGCGCAGTGGCACGCCCAGCCGGTTGGCAATCAGGTAGAAGCTGTCGCCCCGGCGGACGGTGTACTCATAGCCGCACACCTTATCCTGCGGGCATTTTGTGCAGGGCTGTTGATGCATGGGAGGCGCTCCTTTCTTGCATGGGCTGGTAGAGCATATGCCCGGCGTGTCCGCTTATGCCTTGCGGACCGTGGATTTTCCTGATGGGAGCGCGAATTTTTACATTTGACTGTTTACATTGCAATTTTTTGTGTTATACTGTATGCTGTGGCAAAGATCACGCTTTCTTTGTCGTGGAGAAATTGCGGGCATATGCCCGATGCAGCAGACCGCGCCAGTTCGCGGTAGAAAGGCAAGGATCACGGATGAACAACGGCCAGCCTCCTTACGGAGACCCGTCCCAGTGGGGCCAGCAGCCCGGGCAGAATCCCGCGCAGCCCTATGCGCCGGGCCAGTATCCGCAGCAGTCGGGCGCTTATCAGCAGCCGGCCGCGCCCGCGGGCTATGAGCAGCAGTACGGGCAGAGTCAGTCCTGGCAGCCGCAGACGTATCAGCCCCAGGCACACCAGCCGCAGGCCAGCTACCAGCAGCAGAGCTGGCAGCCCTACGGCCAGCAGGGCGGTGCGGCGCAGCCTTATCAGCAAAATGTGTACCAGCAGCCCTACCAGGGCTACCAGCAAGGCGGATATCCGCAGCAGCCCTACCAGCAGCCGGTCTATCAGCAGCCCCAGCAGAACCCTTATCAGCAGGGGATGCAGAATGCCCAGCCCCTGCAGCAGATCCAGCCCCAGCAGCCTGCGGGCCAGTACCATCAGGCGCAGGGGTACAGCGGCTATGTGAGCGCCCCGGGCGACGGGAGCCTCCTGGCCTCCATCACGCCCGAGGTGATCGTGAAGGTGGCGCTGTTCGGCCTTCTGCCGGTGCTGTTCCTGCTGGGCGTGCTGCTGCCGAGTCAGCCGCTGTGCTGGATCTTCCTCGTGGCAGCCGCGCTGACCGTGGCGGCCATGTGGCTGAAGGATCTGGTGGACAGCAACCTGCGCCTCATCTCCTCGCTCCTGTGCGGCGTGCTGGCGGTGGTTGCGCTGGTGGTGGCCATCAACGGCCCGGCGGACAAGAAGGAGCAGCAGGGCACCACAGGCCCGGGCACGCAGTCCAGCCAGAGCAGCACCATGCAGGGCGGCAGCGTTCCCACTTGGGAAAACACGCCCTCGCCCACGCCGGCGGTGGACCTGTACGCGGAGTCCGGCGCAGCGGCTGAGGCGCTGCAGTCCTTCTTCTACTTCTGGCAGGTCAACAACGATGAGAACATGCTGGCCCTTACCGCGCCCTCGTGGCAAGCGCAGCAGGCCGATCCCCTCACGGCAATCTTCAAAATTCGCGCCAACCGCACCCCGGTGGCGGATCCGGAGATCGTGAGCATCGACGGCACGGAGCAGGATCTGGTGCGCACGGCCAAGGTGAAGGTGACCATCAGCAGGAATATCTACGGCCGCGACCCGGCGCTGATGTCCTTTGACGTGGTGCTCCTCAAGGAGGACGGCGCGTGGTACATCGACCCGAACTCCCTGGCCAGCAACGAGGTGGTGGCAACCACCAAGGCCACCAACGCCATGGCGACCCAGCCGGTGCTCAACACCGCCCAGGCGAGCACGGTGCTGTATTACAACCCCGATGGCGGTTCCTATTATCATTACGAGGCAAACTGCGGCAAGATCAACGCCAGCTATCTGCCGCTGCGGGGCCAGTTCCTCTTTTCGCAGGTGAATGATGCGCCCTACAAGGATCTGGAGCCCTGCACCTACTGCGGTGCACCGTGGCGCGATAAGTGATGCTGACGGATCGCTTGCCCCCGCTGCCTGATCGGCTGCTGGCGGGCGTGTCCGGCGGTGCGGACTCGGTGGCGCTGCTGCACCTGCTGCTGGACGCCGGCGTGCAGGTAACGGCGGTGCATGTCAACCACGGCCTGCGCGGCGCGGAGTCCGATGGCGATGAAGCCTTCGTGCGCGAGCTGTGCGCAGGATGGAACGTGCCCCTGCTGGCCTACCGCGCGGCCCCGCCGGACAACCCCGGTGAGGACTGGGCCCGTCAGGCGCGCTACGGCTTTTACCGCCAGGCGGCGGAGGAGACGGGCGTGACGGCCATTGCCCTGGCCCATCACCGGGACGATCAGGCGGAAACGCTGCTGATGCACCTGCTGCGGGGCTGCGGCCTGACCGGCCTGACAGGCATGTCGGCGGACGCTGATGTGCAGGGGCTTCGCATTCTCAGGCCGCTGCTGGGCTTTTCCCGGCAGGAGCTGCGGGATGTGCTGACGGCCCTCGGCCAGCCCTGGCGGGAGGATGCGAGCAACGCCGATCCCCGCTATCTGCGCAACGCCCTCCGCCTGGAGGTGCTGCCCCGGCTGGAGACGCTGATTCCCGGCGCATCGGCGCGCATGGCGGAAACAGCGGCCCTCCTGCGCGAGGAGGATGCGCTGCTGGACGGCCTGGCTCACGAATTCTTGGCGAGCTGGCCCGGACGCTGTCTGCCCCTGACGGAACTGCGGGCGCAGCATCGCGCGCTGGCAAGGCGCATTCTGCGGGCCTGGTGGCAGCGGGAGGCGCCGCCAAGGCTGGAGCGCAGCCTGTCCGCTGCACAGACGGAGCGTCTGCTGGCTCTGGTGGATGCGTCCGCTTCCTCCCGGGTCAACCTGCCCGGAGGCTGGACGGCCCAGGCAGGCTGGACGCACCTGCATTTGCTGGACGGGACGCGTCAACAAATGATGGAAATGCCCCTGGCGCTGTGTCCGCTGCTGTATGCAGAGGATGCTAAGGGCCGCACGGGCGACGGAACACATGCGCAGGCGATGCCGCGCGGGCTGCTGGAGGGGCTGACCGTCCGCAGCCGCAGGGAAGGGGACTGGCTGCGGCCCTTTGGCAGCAGTGGTCGGCAATCCCTGCAGGATTACTTTGTCAACAGGCGCGTGGATGCGGCCTTCCGCGATCAGGTGCCGCTGGTGTGCCGGGGCAGCGAGGTGCTGCTGGCAGGCGGCGTGGGCGCGGGGGACGTGCCGCGGGCGGAGGATGAACAGGATTGTGTGCTGCTCTGCTGGCGGGAGAAGTTCCCCTGGCAGAATGTCGGACGAGGAGGAAAATAGCATGATGGATACCAATGCGGCGCTTTATGGCGACCTGACCCAGGTGCTGGTGACGCGCGAGGAGATCGCGGCGGCAGTGAAGAAGCTGGGCGAACAGATCACCCGTGATTATCAGGGCAAGGAGCTGATGCTGGTCGGCATCCTCAAGGGTGCGGTGGTGTTCTTTGCCGACCTGGTGCGCGAGATTGATCTGCCGGTGAAGATGGAGTTCATGGCCGTGTCCAGCTATGGCGCGACCACCAAGACGACCGGCGTTGTGAAGCTGGTGAAGGACCTCACCGTGGACATCACCGGCATGCATGTGCTGATTGTGGAGGACATTGTGGACTCCGGCATGACGCTGAGCTACCTGAGCAAGTACCTGGAGACCCGCGGCGCTGCGTCCATCCGCATCGCCACCCTCCTGGATAAGCCCGAGCGCCGCCGCGTGGATCTGAAGGCGGACTATTTCTGCTTCACCATTCCGGATAAGTTTGTGGTGGGCTACGGCCTGGATTATGACGAGAAGTACCGCAACCTGCCGGATATCGGCGTGCTGGACCCGAAGGTGTATGGCGGCTGCTGAGGCGCTTGGAAAAAATGTAAATAATTGCGCAAAACAGATTGCATTCCCCGGCGGGGGTGCCGTATAATAGTAAGTGGAATACTGCGGACGGCCATGGTCTGTCCGCCGGGAATGCAAAGATGACGGGCCGGCGCCCGATGCGCAAGAGTTGCCGCACTTTAGCCGGGTGCGGCCGCTCCGCCAGGACGGCTGGAATTTGAAGGAGGACCATTCAGTTGAAAAAGAACAGGGGTTGGCTGACTTACGCGATTGGAGTGGGTGTATTCCTGCTCATCGCGGTGCTTGCAGCCGGCGGCTTGCAGCCGGACGATCGCAGCATGACGTATGAAACGCTCTGGACGAAGATCGAGGACAGCCAGGTCAAGAAGGTCGCCATCCAGGGCAACAGGCTGTGGGGTCTCTACGACGGTACCCGCGTCAGGGACGAGAATTTCCCCGAGCAGGATTATGACTTTGAAGTGACCGTGGCCAGCTACGACGACTTCATGGAGGAAGCCAAGGTGCGCGCGGCCGCGATGAAGAATGCCAAGCTGGACAATGCGGAGGGCACGGCTATCACCTATCTGCCCGAGCAGATGAGCGGCCTGGACCTGCAGGAGCAGTTCGGTCTGACGGTGCAGTACATGCCCCCGGCCGGCATCCCGTGGTGGTACGAGCTGATCCCCTTCCTGATTATGATCGTGCTGCTGGGCGGCTTCTGGTTCCTGATGTTCCGCAGCCAGTCCGGCGGCAACGGCAAGGTGATGAACTTCGGCAAGTCCCGCGCGCGCGTGGCTGACCCGTCGAAGAACAAGATCACCTTTGAGGACGTTGCAGGCGCGGAGGAGGAGAAGGAAGAGCTGCAGGAGATGGTTGATTTCCTGCGCAATCCCCGCAACTACATCGAGATGGGCGCGCGCATTCCCAAGGGCGTGCTGCTCATCGGCCCTCCCGGCACGGGCAAGACGCTGCTGGCCAAGGCCGTAGCGGGCGAGGCGGGCGTGCCCTTCTTCAGCATTTCCGGCTCCGACTTTGTGGAGATGTTCGTGGGCGTTGGCGCCAGCCGCGTGCGCGACCTGTTTGATCAGGCCAAGCGCGCCGCCCCCTCCATCGTCTTCATCGACGAGATCGACGCGGTGGGCCGCCACCGCGGCGCGGGTCTGGGCGGCGGTCACGACGAGCGCGAGCAGACCCTGAACCAGCTGCTGGTGGAGATGGACGGCTTTGCGGTCAACGAGGGCGTGATCGTCATGGCGGCCACCAACCGCCGCGACATCCTCGATCCGGCCCTGCTGCGTCCCGGCCGCTTCGATCGTACCATCACCGTCAACTATCCTGATCTGGAGGGCCGCGTGGCGATCCTCAAGGTGCACTCCAAGGGCAAGCCCCTGGCGGCGGACGTGGATATGCACGTCATCGCCAAGCGCACGCCCTTCTCCACCGGCGCGGAGCTGGAGAACATCATGAACGAGGCGGCGATCCTGGCGGCCCGTGCGCGCATGCCGGAGATCACCCATCAGCTGCTGATGGACGCCATCGCCCGCGTGCAGATGGGCCCGGAGAAGCGCAGCCACAAGGTGAGCGAGCGCGACCGCAAGTCCGTTGCCGTGCATGAGACGGGTCACGCCATTGTGGCGCATGTGCTGCCCCAGTGCGACGACGTCCACCTGGTCACCATCGTGCCGCGCGGCCAGACCGGCGGCCACACCCTGGCCCTGCCCGCCGAGGAGCACGACAACATGACCCGCAGCCAGCTGCTGGACAAGATCGCGATGATCCTGGGCGGCCGTGCGGCGGAGGAGGTCGGCCTGGGCGAGTTCCAGACCGGCTCCACCAGCGACCTGCAGCATGCCACCGACCTGTGCCGCCGCATGGTGACCCAGTTCGGCATGAGCGAGAAGATCGGCCCGGTGTACCTGGACAGCGATCAGCAGGTGTTCGTGGGCATGGAGTTCGGCCAGAGCCGCGGCTACTCTGAGGCGACCGCCGCTGCCATCGACGCGGAGGTCAAGCGTCTGCTGGAGGAGGGCTATCAGCGCGCCGTCAGCACCCTGCGCGAGAACCGCGAGAAGCTGGACCTGATGACCGATGCGCTGCTGGAGCACGAAACCCTGAGCCGCAAGGAGTTTGTCTCCCTGATGGACACGGGCGTGATGCCGCAGATCACCGAGGAGGATAAGCCCCGCTCTGTCCGCGAGATCATCGAGGACGCAGCGGAGGAGAACGCCAAGGCGGGCGGCAAGCTGGACGGCATCCGCGTCGGTTCCGCCAATGAGGCCTGAAATGATTTTTGACCTGCACATGCACACCACCAGCTCCGACGGGGTGCTCTCGCCCCGGGAGCTGGTGAGCCACGCAGTCCGCTGCGGCGTGAGCCTGATGGCCATCACCGACCACGACACCCTGGAGGGCGCTGCGGCACTGGTCGGCAAGGAGACGGAGATCCCCGTGCTGCTGGGGACGGAGCTGTCCATCCGCGACATGAGCCACCTGCATCTGCTGGGCTATGGCCTTCGCGCCACCGGTGAAATGCAGCAGGTGCTCCGGGCGTTGGCGGACAAGCGCCTTACCCGCGCACGCCGCATGCTGGAAAAGCTGGCGGAGATGGGCATGCCCATGGATTATGACGACCTGTGCGCCCGCTGTGGCGGCACGGTGGGGCGGATGCACATCGCCCGTGAGCTGGTGCGGCTGGGGTATATCCGCCGCACGCAGCAGGCCTTTGACAAGCTGATCGGCGATGACGGCCCCGCCTATGTGGCCGGGGAGCGTCTGTCCATGGAGGAAGCGCTGACGCTGATGCGCCGCAACGGCTTTGTGCCGGTGCTGGCTCATCCTGCGGAGCTGCGGCTGAAGGACAACGTGCTGCTGCCGCTGCTGGAAAAGTGGCAGGCACAAGGTATGATGGGCGTGGAGGTCTACCACCCATCCCAGAAGGGACGGGGCTTCGCCACGCTGGATGCGCAGGTGCGCCGAATGGGCTTCCTGGTGACCGGCGGCAGCGATTTCCACGCTCCGGCGGACGGCAAGCACGGCGAGCCGGGCTGCACATCGGCCTGGTGGCCCCGGGCGGCGGAGGACGTGCAGGCGCTGCAGTCCGCCATGCAGGATTTGAATGAAGCAAACAAGAGTTGACAGAAAGGAGGGCAGCATATGAATTCATACGGAAACGCACCGCAGAATCCGGAGCGGAACCGCCGCGTTGAGCGCTTTGCCGGGGAGTTCCTGTGCGAGCCCTCTATGAGCCCGCCCCAACCGATGCCCGGCAGGCATGGCAGAAAGCAGGCTGAGCCCCGGCAGGTTAGCGAGGCGCCGAATATTCTGCAGGTAAATCCGTCCGCAATGCAGCCGGAGCCCGTTGCCCCTGTGCAGCAGCCGTGGGCGCCGACATATCCAGTGCAGCATGACATGGGGACGATGGCGCCGCAGCAGTGGTCGCAGTCGTACCCCGTGCAGCCCGGCATGGGAGAGGCAGCGCCGCAGCAGTGGTCGCAGTCGTATCCCGTGCAGCCCGGCATGGGAGAGACCGCGCCGCAACAGTGGCCGCAGTCTTACCCGAACCAGGGCGTGCCCCAGTGGTCACAGCCCTTCCCGGCGCAGCCCACAACGGGGGAATTCCGTCAGACCTGGTCGCAGCCCGGCACATCGCCTGCCTGGCAGGGTACCAACGGCTACGTCCCGCCGCAGAGCATGCCGGAGCCGGAAGCCTCTCGCAAGGGCGGCGGCGGTGGCCGTCAGCTGTGGAAGCTGTGCCTGTTGACTGTGCTGGTGCTGGCGCTAATCGTCGGCGCGGTGATCGCCATCATGCAGCTGACGCAGCACAATGCGCTGGTCAAGGAAGTGTCCGCCTACAACAACCGCTTCTGCGAGGGCGTGTATGTGGACGACATTCACCTGGGCGGCATGACGCAGGACGAGGCCTTTACGAAGGTGAACGCCAACGCGCAGGATCGCCTTGCCTCCTGGGGCATCAGCCTGACCCTTGGCGGCCAGCTGGTGCACCGCTTTACCGCGGCTGACCTGGGCATGACCGTGGACGTGAACGACGCGCTGGCCGAGGCCTGGGAGCAGGGCCATGCAGCCACCGGCGATGTGAAGGCACGCAAGGCCAGCATGGACGCGCTGCTGACGGAGCCCTACTACGGCTATACCGCCCAGCCCAGCGGCGACACAAGCGCCGTCAACCGCATCCTCAACGAGCTGGCAGCCGGCGCCTACCGCGCGCCGCAGGATGCAACGGTGGTATTCCTGCCGGATCATCGCACCTATCCCTTTGAGTTCACCCCTGAGGTGTATGGCCGCTACCTGGATGTGGAGCCCATCAAGGCGCAGATCAGCGCCATGGTGCAGGGCATGGACAGCGGCAGCATCGAGCTGGTGCCCACCACCATCGCGCCCAAGGTGACTGAGGCGCAGCTGCGGCAGCAGAGAACGCTGCGCGGCAAGGCCACAACGGAGATTTCCACCGTGTCCACGCCGGAGCGCACGGCCAATATCGAGCGTGCCTTCCAGCTCATCAATGGATATGTGATGAAGCCCGGACAGAGCTTCTCCTTCAATGGTGTGGTGGGCCAGCGCTCGGAGAAAAATGGCTTCCACAAGGCCATTGAGTACGCCTACGGCAACGAGCGCGAGGGCTATGGCGGCGGCGTCTGCCAGGCCAGCACCACGGTCTACCTGGCGGCGGTGCGGGCGGACATGACCATTACCCACCGCGAGCCCCACTCCGACAAGGTGAACTACACGGAGTACGGCCTGGACGCGACGGTCAACCTGGATGGCAAGAAGATCGACCTGACCTTCAAAAACAACAGTGCCAGCGATGCGTATGTGATGGCCTACATGGTGCGCTCCGGCGGTCACTGGGTCTGCCATGTGGACATCTACGGCGAAGCGCTGCCAGAGGGCGTGACCTACGACCTGCTGGCGGAAACCGTGGAGGTGCTGCCTGCGCCCGTTGATCCGGAGTACATTGAGGACAAGAAGGGCGAGCATGTCCTCTACATCGATGAAGACCCGGTGCTCAAGCGTAAGGCTTCGGACGGCTACGTCGTCGATACCTTCAAGGTGAAATATGTCAATGGCAAGGAGGTCGACCGCGAATATGTGGCGCGGGACACCTACAAGGCCAAGTCCCAGCAGTTCTATGTGGGCGTGAAGGATCGCCCGCTGGTGCCCTGACAATAAGCAATCCCTGCTGACTGTGCGGTCGGCAGGGATTTTTGCATGCAAAAAGGAACCGCCCCGAAGGACGGCTCCCAGTGGAAACGCGGTTGATCAGGCCTTGCCGGCGCAGCCCAGGACGTTGACGATCTTGTGGGTGACCATCTCCTTAACGGCGGCACGGGCGGGCTTGAGCCACTGACGGGGATCGAAGTGATCCGGATGCTCCGCCATGTACTTGCGGACGGAGGCGGTCATGGCCAGACGGATGTCGGAGTCGATGTTGATCTTGCACACGGCCAGCTTGGCAGCCTGAGCCAGCTGCTCCTCGGGGATGCCGATCGCGCCGGGCATGTTGCCGCCGTACTTGTTGATCTCCTCAACGAAGTTCTGGGGCACGGAGGAAGCGCCGTGCAGAACGATCGGGAAGCCGGGCAGGCGCTTGGCGCACTCCTCCAGCACGTCGAAGCGCAGCTGGGGCTTGGTGCCGGGCTTGAACTTGTAAGCGCCGTGGCTGGTGCCGATGGCGATGGCCAGGGAGTCACAGCCGGTCTTGGAGACGAACTCCTCGACCTCTTCGGGGCGGGTGAACATCTCAGCGCCGTGCTCGACGACCACGTCGTCTTCCACGCCAGCCAGGGTGCCCAGCTCAGCCTCGACCACTGCGCCGTGATCGTGAGCGTACTCGACAACCTTGCGGGTCAGCTCGATGTTCTCAGCAAAGGGCTTGGAGGAAGCATCAATCATGACGGAGGTGAAGCCGCCGTCGTTGCAGCTCTTGCACAGCTCGAAGGAATCGCCGTGATCCAGGTGCAGGGCGATCGGGATATCGGGGTTCTCCTGGGCAGCGGCCTCAACCAGCTTCACCAGGTAGGTGTGGTTGGCGTAGGCGCGGGCGCCCTTGGACACCTGCAGAATGACGGGAGCCTTCAGCTCGCCAGCAGCCTCGGTGATGCCCTGGATGATCTCCATGTTGTTGACGTTGAAGGCGCCCACAGCGTAGCCGCCCGCGTAGGCCTTCTGGAACATTTCCTTAGTGGTAACGATAGCCATTGGAATGACCTCCTATTACTCAGTCGTGTACAAACGCGTACATAGTCATTATAGCACAATCTTTTGCCGGTGAAAAGGGGGTTGACGGGAAATTCACAAATTCCCTTGCTGCAAACGATGAATGCGGGGCGAATGTGTGGAAAAAGCCGCGAAAATGTAACAATATCGCCGCAAATCTTGACAGTCTGCCAGTGGAAAGGTATGATGAAGCTGAAGGTTGCCCCAAGGAGGATGCTGATATGAAGAGAAAATGGTTTGCACTGCTGCTGACGCTGCTGCTGGCGGCGCTGCCTGCCCTGGCGGAGGACGGCTTGCCGATGCTGCCGAACATCCCTGTGGCGGATGAAATGCGCCTGAACGAGGCAGCGAATGTCCCTGGCGGCACGCTGGCCTTTACCAACCCGGAGGACCCGATGATCTGGCCGATGCTGCCGGCGGAGGAGGACGGCTTCACCTGTCTCACCTCCAGCAACTGGGGGGTGGATGGGTCTGTGGCGGCTGTGAATGCGGTGGTGGAGGCAAGGGCTGGCGAGGCACTCTCCTTTGCCTGCAAAACCTCTACGGAGGCGGGCTTTGATGTGCTGCAGCTGTGCGTGGATGGCGAAGTTGTGAAGGTGTTCACCGGCACTCGTGATTGGCAGCATTGCGCCTATGCTTTTCCGGCGGAGGGCGTGTACGAAGTGTCCTTCCGCTATGTGAAGGATGGCGTGGCTGCTGCTGGGTCGGATGCGGTGTGGCTCCGCGATGTACAGCTGCTGGCGGGGGAGGCTGCCGCTGTGGCACTGGCGGAGAATCCGGTGTATCCCGAGGGAACGGGCCGCGCGCTGACAGTGTCAGCTGCGGGCGCGCAGGAGATCGTCTTCGATGATCCGTCCTTTGCGCTGACGATGGTGCA
>JBGVOA010000457.1:0-2198 GCA_045126095.1 Christensenellales bacterium
CATCCCCGTTATCGCCTACGGCCTGCGCACGGACTTCCAGGAGAACTTCTTCGAGGGCAGCATGTGGCTGATGGCCTGGGCGGACACCATCGAAGAGGTCAAGACCATCTGCTGGTGCGGCCGCAAGGCCATCTGCAATGCTCGCGTGGTGAACGGCAAGGTGGTCAAGGAGGGCGACCAGATCCTTCTGGGCGGCTCCAGCCAGTATGTGAGCCTGTGCCGCAAGCACTTCCACTCCGGGCAGCTGGAAGAGTGATTAGTAATTATGAATGATGAATTAGGGATTATGAATTCTGCGTAGTGACCGGGGAGGGGGACAGCATGTTCCCGGAGCCCTGGCTTTCGGGCGACAGGGTCTGGCAAACACGTTCCGCACTTCATTCTCAATTCCTAATTCATAATTCCTAATTCATCATTTCCCAAATGGGGTGTTCGTATGAACGACGACGCACGCTACATGGCCCCGCTGCACCTGGCGGCGAGGCTGATCCTGGAAAATGGCGGCGAAACCTACCGCGTGGAGGAGACGGTGACCCGCATGGGCCATGCCTTCGGCTTTGATGAGGTGGAGGCCTTCGCCGTGCCCAGCGGCATCTTCATCAGCTACCGCAAGGGCGACGGCAACATCGAAACGGCCGTCAAGCGCGTCCGCAAGGGCGCGACCGACCTGACCCGCGTGGATGCGGTCAACGCCATCTCCCGCCAGATGGAGGCGGAGCAGCTCACCTGCGAGGAGGTCATGGAGCGCCTCAGGGCGGTGGAAAGCCGCAGGGCGCAGCTGACCAAGTGGCAGCTGATGCTGGCGCTGGGCCTGTCCTCCGGCGGCTGGGCGGTGATGTTCGGCGGCGCGGGCTGGGACGCGGTGGTGGCCTTTGTGGTATCGACGCTGGCGCAGGGTGTGGCCTACCTGCTGGACAGGGCGCGGATGCGCTCCTTTGTAGGCACGCTGACGGGCTGCTTCCTGGGCACGATCCTGCCGATGTTCTTCCACATGTTCACGGGCCTGCTGGTGACGGACGCCTGCATCGCGGCCTGCCTGATGCCCATGCTGCCGGGCCTTGCCATGACCAACGCTGTGCAGGACACGATGCGCGGGGACATGGTTTCCGGCATTGCCTCGGCGACCAGCGCGGCGCTGACGGCGGCGATGGTGGCCGGCGGCGCGCTCATTGGCACGACGGTCTTCCGCCTGCTGACGGGAGGTGCGCTGTGATGCTGGATATCCTTTTGCAGATCGGCCACGGGCTGATCATCTTTCTGTCCAGTGCGGTGGGCACCTACGGCTTTGCCATCTTCATGCATGCGCCGAAGCGGGCGTGGCTGCCGGCAAGCCTGATCGGCGGTGTGAGCTACGCGCTGTACTGGGCGCTGCTGCAATTCAGCGTCTATGAGCCGCTCTCCATCTTCCTGGGCGCGCTGCTGGGCTCCGTTCTGGGGCAGCTGTGCGCCAGGCGGATGCGCATGATCGCCAGCATCTTCATCCTCCTGGCGATGATCCCGCTGGTGCCGGGCCTGGGGCTGTACCGGTGCATGGCCTTCCTGGCGCAGGGGCTGTACACCGAGGGCGTGAAGGCCGGCGTCAGCGCCATGGTGGATATTGTGATGATCGCCTTTGGCCTGGGCATGGGCAGCTACGGCATCCGGCTGTTCCGCCGGACGCCGGTGCATCAGGGAGGTGCGGTGAAATGAGCATCACCATCATTGCGGTGGGCAAGATGAAGGAAAAGCCCTATCGCCAGATGGCGGACGAGTACCTGAAGCGCCTGGGCCGCTACGGCAAGGTGGAGGAGATCGAGCTGCCGGACCTGCCGGAGCCGACGAACTCATCCGCCGCCATCGAAATGCAGATCAAGGAAAAAGAGGGCGAGAGCATCCTCTCCCGCATCCGCCCATCGGACCATGTCATCGCCATGACCATCCCCGGAAAGCAGTGGGATTCCCCCGGCCTTTCCCGCCATGTGGACGAGCTGCTGACCCGCGGCCAGTCGAACCTGGTATTCCTCATCGGCGGCAGCCTCGGCCTGTCGGACAAGGTGCTGGCCCGCGCGGACGAGGAGATGTCCATGTCGAAGATGACCTTCCCCCATCAGCTGGCGCGGGTGATGCTGCTGGAGCAGCTCTACCGCGCGATGAAGATCCGTTCCGGAGAGAGGTATCATAAATGAGCAAGCAGAAGCAGAAGTTCAAGCTGGATCTGA
>JBGVOA010000458.1:0-4312 GCA_045126095.1 Christensenellales bacterium
CGCCATCGCACAGCGCGTGCTTGGGATCATTGTGCACTTCGATCATCAGGCCATCCGCACCGCAGGCGGTGGCGGCCAGCGCCATGGGCTTCACCAGACGGGATACGCCTGTGGCGTGGCTGGGATCGATCATGATGGGCAGGTGGGTCTTTTCCTTCAGCACAGGCACGCTGGAAAGGTCAAGGGTGTTGCGCGTGGCGGTCTCGTAGGTGCGAATGCCGCGCTCGCACAGGATCACCTGCTCGTTGCCGCCAGCCATGATGTACTCGGCGGACATGAGCCACTCCTGAATGGTGTTGGCCAGGCCGCGCTTCAAAAGGATCGGCTTGCGGGTGCGTCCCAGCACCTTCAGCAGCTCAAAATTCTGCATGTTGCGCGCGCCGACCTGGATCACGTCCACATCCTCGAACAGATCAAGATGCGCCGCATCCATGATCTCCGTGACGATCGGCAGACCGGTCTCCTGCTTGGCCAGCTTCAGCAGCCGCAGGCCGTCGCCATGCAGACCCTGGAAGGCATAGGGGGACGTGCGGGGCTTGAACGCGCCGCCGCGCAGCAGGGTCGCACCGGCTTCCTTCACGGCCTTGGCCACGGTGACAATCTGCTCCTCCGTTTCCACGGAGCAGGGGCCCGCGATGATTTGGAAGGTGCCGCCGCCGACCTTCACGCCGCCGCAGTCCACCACCGTGTCCTCCGGATGGAACTTGCGGTTGGCCTTCTTGTAAGGCTCCTGCACGCGGCGGACAGCCTCCACCGCCTCCAGGGAGCCGATCAGCTCCGCATCCACGCGGGTGGTGTCGCCCACCAGACCCAGGATAGTCGAATGGTCGCCCCGGGATTCGTCGATGCGCAAGCCAAGGTTCGCGAGGAACTCCTTCAGGCGCGTGATCTGCTCCTGCTGGGCGTTTTGCTTCAGAATGACAATCATGCTTTTCCCCTCCGTACTACCATTCTACTTGATCCTTTCAGCCCCGACGTGTCAGCCGCCGTTGCTGCCAAGATCCTCCAGGTACTTTTCCAGCTTACGCTTGACGCGCTGCAGCGCGTTGTCGATGGATTTGACGTGCCGTCCCAGGTTGTCGGCAATCTCCTGATAGCTCTTGCCAGCCAGGTAGGCAGAGAGCACCTCCTGCTCCAGGCCGGAGAGCACCTCGTCGATGCGCTGGTGGATGCCCGCCAGGTCCTCCTGGGAGATCAGCAGCTCCTCCGGGTTGGCGCTGTGGCCCTCGGCGCATACGTCCATCAGCGTGCGGTCACTCTCATCGTCGTAAAGCGGCTTGTTGAGGGACACATAGCTGTTGAGGGGGATGTGCTTCTGGCGCGTCGCCGTCTTGATGGCAGTGATGATCTGCCTTGTGATGCAGAGCTCCGCAAAGGCGCGGAAGGAGCTGAGCTTTTCCGGTCGGAAGTCGCGGATGGCCTTGTACAGGCCGATCATGCCTTCCTGCACAATATCCTCGTGATCCGCGCCGATGAGGAAATAGCTGCGGGCCTTGGAGCGCACGAAGTTCTTGTACTTGTTCAGCAGATACTCCACGGCCACGCTGTCGCCCTCGCGGCAGACGAGCACGATCTCCTCGTCCGTGAGGCCCGCATACTGCTGACTGCTGCTGTAGGCGGGCGCTGCAGGCTCATGCAGCTCGCTGCCGGGCTGCGCGTCTTCATGCTCGTCATAGGACTGGCCGCGCTCCATCATGTCGGCAGCATCTGCATCGTACTGCTCCAGATCAAAATCCATCTGGTCATGCATAGCGGTTCAAACCACCTTAATCTGTGCTTATTCACCCCTGCGGGCGCGTTCCAGCTGCTCGCGGATATGCGCCGGAAGACGCTCCATGAGCAGGTTTCGCCCCATCGGCTGACCGTCCGCATAGGCAGCATAGCCCGTGCGGCGCGCCTGCTCCATCTCGATGAGGAGTTCGCGGGAGGTGATGCGGGTCGCCCCCGCACCCAGGGCCATGTTCTGGATGGCCCCATCGGAGGTCGCCACGCGGATTGTTCTGTACCGGGGTGCATTGACGGCCAGCCGCTCGATGTAGCTGTCCGCCGTCTCCCCGTGCCGGGTGTAGACCACACCGACAGGCCCCTGGCGCTCAACGGTCGTGCTCAGCTTGTCTGACTTATAGCCGTCAAAGACGAGCACCACCTCAACGCCCCTGTAGCCGCTGTATTCGGCCAGCATGTGGATCAGCTTGTCGCGGGCTTCATCAATGGTGTAGCGCTTTTTCGCTGCCTCGCGCCATGCGCCGATGACATTGTAGCCATCTACGATCAGCAGCGGCTTCATTTCCTACGGGAGGACAGCACGCGGTACATCACAACGCCCGCCGCCACGGAGGCGTTGAGGCTGTCGATGTGGCCGGCCATGGGCAGGGACACCTTCTGGTCGCACTTATCCAGCACCAGACGGCTCACTCCCTCGCCCTCGCTTCCAACGATCAGCGCCACGCCGCCGTCAAAGTTGACGCGCTCGTAGTCCACGCCGTCCATCGTCAGGGCATAGGTCCAGATGTTGCGCTGCTTCAGCTCCTCAATGGTGCGGTTCAGGTTGACCACGCGGGCCACCTTCATATGCTCAATCGCGCCGGCGGAAGCCTTCACGGCAGCCGTGGTGAGGCCCACGCTGCGGCGCTCGGGGACGATCACGCCATGAGCGCCCACACACTCGGCGCTGCGGATGATCGCGCCCAGGTTGTGGGGATCGGTCACGCCGTCCAGCAGGATCAGGAAGGGCGCCTCGCCCTTGCTCTCCGCCTCGGCCAGCATAGCTTCCACAGTGCTGTACTTATAGGCGGACGCGATGGCGATCATGCCCTGATGGTTGCGGGCGATCTCGTCCAGGCGAACCTTCTCGACCTCCTGCACCACGATATGCATCTCACGGGCCATCTGGACGATCTCGCGGGCGCTGCCGGTCAGCTCGCCCTTGAGGATCATCAGCTTCTCAATGTCGCGGCCGGCGCGCAGGGCCTCGCGGATGGGGTTGCGGCCCGCCAGCAGGTTCTCCGGAGGCGTCATGGGCTCGTTCTGCGCGGGCGCAATGGCCGCTGGCGCCACTGCCGGACGGAACTCGTGGTCACGGAAGGAAGGCGCGGGCCTGGGCTCCGCAGGGCGGGCAGGCTTGCGGTCGTAGCTGCGCTCGCTGCGGTTATCGCGGCGGTCGTCCTTGCGGAAACCGGGCTTATCGCCGTAGCGCTTCTCGCCATAGGGCTTGTCACCATAGCGCTTATCGCCGTAGGACTTGTCGCCATAGCGCTTGTCACCGTGGCTGCGTCCACCGTTGGCGGGCTTGCGCGCGCCGCTGTACTCGCTGCCTTCGTCGGCCCAGCTGCCGCTGGAGTGGTTCTTCTGGGGCTTACGGCCCGGTGCATCCTTATAGAAAGCCATTTTCATTCTCCTTATTCTTGGCTGATGTTGTCAAGCATTTTCTGACGTGTTTCGCGGACGGCCCTGGCCTTTCCGCAGGACTTCTCTCCCTCCGGGCAAGCGCCGCGCAGGCAGCCGGGGCCTGCATTGGCGAAGAGCGCCGGAGCAACCTCCATGCACAGGGCATGCATGCGCGTGGCCAGCTCACGGATCTCCCACTGGGCGCGGCTGCACATGCGCAGACTGAAGAAATGCCGCAGCTCGCGGACGTTCATGGTCACCATCATGCGCGTCTCGCAGGCGCCAGGAAGCACAAATCGTGCATCCTCGTTGCCGCCCTCGCCGGTTCCGAGCCTCTCCTGCCACTGGGTGTACCAGCGGTGCATCGTATCCATCTGGCGGGCGAACTCCGCCTGCGCGTCCTCGCCCAGGGCCGCGATCTTGGGCGGCATGATGTAGCCGAAGCCGTCCTCATAGCTGACGTATCGCTGGCTCTGTACGGAAAAACTGGCCAGGCGGTGCCGGGTGATCTGTGCCAACAGCACGCGGCTCACGCCCTCGATGCCGAAGGTGAAGCTGGCATGCTCCAGCACAGAATCGTGCCCCATGCCCATGATCCGGTTGACAAAATCCGTCTGATCCCGCGTGCTGACGCGCTCCAGCAGGTCGTCCACCCGTGCCCGGGAATAGCACAGCCGCGCGCCCAGCGCCACGACCTCCTCCGGGGACAGCGTGTGGCGTACCAGCGCCACCTTCATCTCTGCGCAGGGCATGTCGCATCCTCCTGACTGTGCCGGAAAAGCTCCAGCAATCTATCCTCCTGACCGGTGAGGTACAGGTAACCGACCAGCGCCTCCAAAGCAGTGGCCTGGTGGTAGTCGATAGCATCCTGGTTCTTGGGGGCTGCGTGGTGCGGATGGACATTGCGTCCCCTGCGGGCCACGTC
>JBGVOA010000459.1:0-1348 GCA_045126095.1 Christensenellales bacterium
CACTTCCGCGATGCCCTGACCGTCGGCGGCGCGGACGCGGCTCTGGCGGCGACGCTGTTCCACTTCGGCATCATGAAAATTGCGGATTTGAAGGATTATCTGGCGCGCGAGGGCGTGCCAGTCAGGAGGCTTTGACGATATGGTCTACGAGAGCGACCTTGCCCTGCGCCTCGTCCCCTATGTGGCGGGCGAGCAGCCGAAAAACGTGAAGCTCATCAAGCTCAACACCAACGAAAACCCCTATCCTCCGTCGCCAAAGGTGGCGGAGGCCATCGCTGCCGTCCCGGCGGACGCCCTGCGCCTCTACCCGGACATGGACGCTACGGCTCTCTGCGCGGCCATCGCGCAGGTGAACGGCGTAGCGCCAGAGTGCGTCTTCTGCGGCAACGGCTCGGACGAGGTGCTGGCCTTTGCCTTCGCGGCCTTCTTCGCCGGAAAGACCCTCTGCGCGCCGGATGTGACCTACTCCTTCTACCCGGTCTACGCAAACCTGTTCGGCGTGGATTACCGCACGGTGCCGCTGAAGGCGGACTTCACGGTGGACGTGGAGGGCCTCATGCAGGGCGGTCCTATCGCCCTGGCGAACCCCAATGCGCCCACGGGCATCCTGCTGGAGAGCGCGCAGGTCCGCCGTCTGGCAGCCCACACCCGCGAAAACGGCGCCGTCCTCCTGGTGGACGAAGCCTATGCGGCCTTCTCCCCGCAGAATGCGCTGCCTCTGCTCGGCGAGTTCGACAACGTGCTCATCACGCGGACTTTTTCGAAGTCCCACCAGCTGGCGGGCATGCGCGTGGGCTACGCCATTGGCTCTCCGCGGCTGATCGCGGCGCTCAAGCGCATCCGCGACAGCTTCAACTCCTACCCGCTGGATCGCCTGGCCCAGGCAGCCGCGGAGGCGGCCATGCTGGATACGGCCTACACCGAGGAGACCGTCCGCCTGGTCTGCGAGGCCCGCGACGACTGCTACGATGCGCTGACGGCGGCGGGCATTCCCGTGCTGAAGAGCGCGACCAACTTCCTTTTCGTCCAGGCGGATCCGGTGGACGCGGCCCCCGTGCAGCAGGCGCTGCGCCAGGAGGGTGTGCTGGTGCGTCACTTTGGCGCAGAGCGCCTGAGGGCGTGGCTGCGGGTGACCGTGGGCACCAAAGCGGATATGCAGATTGTGACAAAGAAGCTGCTGAAATACTGCAAGCCCGTTGTGTAAAGGAGGGAACCTCATGTTCTGCCCCTACTGCAACGCTGAGATGATCGACGGCAATCTGAGCTGCGATGGCCGCAGCAGTCTGATCTTCAGCCCCGGCGACAAGCGCATGCCTTTCTTTGAGATGATTGGCGGCACGGGGCGGCT
>JBGVOA010000460.1:0-4690 GCA_045126095.1 Christensenellales bacterium
ACGTGGACTATGTGGTGCAGAACGGTGAAGTCATCATCGTGGACGAGTTCACCGGCCGCCTGATGATCGGCCGCCGCTACTCCGACGGCCTGCATCAGGCCATCGAGGCCAAGGAGCATGTCACCGTCGAGCGTGAGAGCCAGACCCTGGCCACCATCACCTTCCAGAATTACTTCCGCATGTACAAGAAGCTCTCCGGCATGACGGGTACCGCCCTCACCGAGGCAGAGGAATTCGAAGGCATCTACTCCCTCGACGTGGTGGAGATGCCCACCAACAAGCCCAACATCCGCAAGGATCTGGACGATGTGGTGTACAAGAACAAGAAGGCCAAGTTTGAGGCCGTGGTCAACGCCATCGTGGCGGCCCATGAGAAGGGCCAGCCGGTGCTGGTGGGCACGGTGACGGTGGAACTGAGCGAGATGCTCTCCGGCATGCTCCGCCGCCGCGGCATTGAGCACACGGTGCTGAACGCCAAGAACCACGCCCGCGAGGCCGAGATCGTCGCGCAGGCGGGCCACTGGGGCGCGGTCACCATCGCCACCAACATGGCGGGCCGCGGCACCGACATTCTGCTGGGCGGCAACCCGGAGTTCCTCGCCAAGCGCGCCATGCGCCAAGAGGGCTTCGAGGACGAGATGATCGAGGCCGCTATCGGCCATGCGGAGGACGTGAGCGAGGAGGTTCTCGCCGCCCGCGCCCGCTACAACGAGCTGCACAAGGGCTTCAAGCAGGAGACCGACCGCGAGCACGAGCGCGTGCTGCAGACGGGCGGCTTGCACATCATCGGCACTGAGCGCCATGAGTCCCGCCGCATTGACAACCAGCTGCGCGGCCGCGCCGGCCGTCAGGGCGATCCGGGCTCCACGCAGTTCTTCATCTCCCTGGAGGACGACCTGATGCGCCTCTTTGGCTCCGAGCGCATCGCCACCATCGTCGACCGCGTGGGTATGCGGGATGACGAGCCCCTCATGGCCGGCCTGCTGACCAAGCAGATCGAGAGCGCCCAGAAGCGCATTGAGATGCGCAACTTCGAGACCCGTAAGCACGTCCTGGAGTACGACAACGTCATGAACCGTCACCGCGAGGTGATCTACAGCCAGCGCCACCGTGTGCTGATGGGCGAGAACGTCCGCGGCAACATCGTGGGCATGGCGGGCAAGCTGATCGACGCGGCGCTGGATCGCTGGTGCAATGCGGAGTCCGCCTCCGAGTGGGAAACTTCCGAGCTGACGAAGTACCTGGAGAATCTGTGCGTGCGCCCCGGCACGGTGGAAAAGCTGCTGAGCGAGGGCGTTACGGCCCGCGCTGCCTTCGCTGAGGCCCTGAAGGCCGACGCGGAGTCCCTGTACGAGGAGCGCGAGACCGCCATTGCCGAGATCGGCTTTGACATGCGCGAGCTGGAGCGCGTGATGCTCCTGCGCGCCGTGGACGTCCGCTGGATGGATCACATCGACGCGATGGATCAGCTGCGCGACGGCATCGGCTTCCGCGCCTACTCCGGCAAGAACCCCGTCACCGAGTACCAGATCGAGGCGGGCTACATGTTTGACGAGCTGAACCACCTCATCCGCGAGGATACCGTGCGCCACGTCTACCAGGCGAAGGTGCAGAAGGCCCCGGAGCATGTGCAGGTGGTCAGGAAGATGCAGGAGGGCAAGTCTGCCCAGGCTGCCCGTGCCGGCAGCAACGGCGCACCGCAGCCCCGCCGCGTCAAGGCCAGCGAGAAGGTTGGCCGCAACGATCCCTGCCCCTGCGGCAGCGGCAAGAAGTACAAGCAGTGCTGCGGCAAGAACCAGCCGACGGAAGAGTAAGGCGAACGGGTTCCTTTGCAAGCAGGCAATGCCGTTACGTCCGCATACTCCCTCACCCGCTGCGGCGGGAGCTCCCTCCCGGAGGGAGCCTGAGGCTGACCGCAGCTCGTCTTCCCTGCCGTCTTTTGCTCTGAACTGCAACAGGGGAGACGACCAAAAGGCTCCCTCTGGGAGGGAGCTGGCAGCGAGCTTGATCGCTGACTGAGGGAGCATGCGCAGGCCGCACTTCCGCACAACGTACAAAAAGTCAGACAACTTAGAAATAGAGGTAAATCAACATGTCAATGCTTGATCTGCAGCAGTATACACAGGATCTTGCGGCCATCCGCAAGACGCTGAAGGAGGCTGGCGACGCGCTCCACATCGAGTCTCTGAAGGAGACGCTGGAGGAGCTGACGGAGGAAATGAACCAGCCGGAATTCTGGAACGACACCGACCGGGCGAACAAGATCAACCAGAAGGTCGGCAACATCCGCAACAAGCTGGAGCACTACGAGGGTCTGATCTCCACTGCCGACGATATCGAGGTGGCGATGGAGATGGCCGAGGAGGAGCAGGACGAGTCCATGGTGGACGAGGCTGGTACCATGCTGGCTGACCTGAAGGAGAAGACCGCGGCCCTGGAGCTGGAGACCCTGATGCGCGGCCAGTATGACGACCACAACGCCGTGCTGTCCCTGCACGCAGGCGCCGGCGGCACCGAGGCGCAGGACTGGACCGGCATGCTCTACCGCATGTTTACCCGCTACTGCGAGCAGATGGGCTTCACCGTGAAGGTGCTGGACTATCTGGACGGCGACGAGGCGGGCGTGAAGTCCGTTACCTTCGAGGTCCAGGGCGACCACGCTTACGGCTACCTGCGCGGCGAGAAGGGCGTGCACCGCCTGGTGCGCATCTCTCCCTTCGACTCCCAGGCCCGCCGTCACACCTCCTTCTCCTCCCTGGACGTGTCCCCCATGCTGGAGGACGTGGACGAGGATATCGAGATCAACATGAACGAGGTCCGCGTGGACGTGTACCATTCCTCCGGCGCGGGCGGCCAGAACGTTAACAAGACCTCCTCTGCCGTGCGTATGACCCACTATCCCACGGGCATCGTCGTGGCCTGCCAGACCGAGCGTGACCAGGTGCAGAACCGTGCCACCTGTATCCGCATGCTGAAGTCCAAGCTGCTGGAGCTGCGCCTGCGCGCCCGTGAGGAGGAAATGGCCGAGATCAAGGGCGAGATGAAGAAGATTGAGTGGGGCAGCCAGATCCGCTCCTACGTCTTCCAGCCCTACACCATGGTCAAGGATCACCGCACCGGCTTTGAATCCGGCAACATCGACGACGTGATGAATGGCAACATCAAGGGCTTCGTCACGGCGTATCTGAAGATGCAGTGATGTGCCCCCCTCAGTTCCTCCGGGACAGCTCCCCCTTGGGGGGCGCTCCCGCGATGGGGTGAGGGGGTCTCTTGGGGGACAAGCATGAAAATACGCATTCTGGCCATCCTTGCGGCCCTGCTGATGAGCATCGGCCTCCTTGCCGCTGCGATCTACATTCCGGCCACGGCGGACTGGGTGATGCTGCCCCTGATGGAACACTACGCCCCGCCGGAGAATACCGGACTCCCCGCGGCGGAATATGCCCCCGTGGCGGACATGATCACCGGTTATCTGCGCGGCGGCAATGACGATTTTCAGCACGTCTTCACTGTGGATGGCGCCGAGTACGCCGCCTTCAACCAGAAGGAGCAGCGCCACATGGCCGATGTGCAGGACCTGTTCCGCCTGTGCCGGTTCGTGGCCTGGTTGAGCTGGGGCATTGTCATCTTCGGCGGGCTGTCTGTCCGCAGGAAGATTGCCTGGCGCACCTTCCGCCGCACGATCATTGCGATCCTGGCGGTGGTGACGGTTGTCATCGTTCTGGCCTGCATCGACTTCGACAGCCTGTTCGTCCTGTTCCACAAGGTCGCTTTCACCAACGACCTGTGGCTACTTGACCCGCGTACGGACATGCTGATCCGGCTGATGCCCCTCGAATTCTTCATCAGTTATGCCGTCATCATCGGCGGGGGATGGCTGCTGGGGATGGGTGCACTGCTCGTTTGTGCAACGCACCGAATCAAAATCACCAAAGGGGAGTGACCCCATGAACTATATCGAATCCGCGCAGGCCCAGGCAGAGGCGCTCCGCAGCAAAGAGCGCGTGCGCATCCTGGCGCTGGAGACCTCCTGCGACGAGACCGCTGCGTCCATTGTGGAGAACGGCCGCACCATCGTCAGCAACGTGGTGTTCAGCCAGATCGACCTGCATGCCCTGTACGGCGGCGTGGTGCCGGAGATTGCCAGCCGCGCCCATGTGGAGGCCTGCGATCGGGTCATCGACCAGGCGCTGCAGCAGGCGGGCATGACGCTGGAAACGGTGGACGCCCTGGCTGTCACCCACGGCCCCGGCCTGGTGGGCGCGTTGCTGACGGGTGTCTCCTGCATGAAGGGCCTCTCCTATGCGGCGGACAAGCCCCTCATCCACGTCAACCACATTGAGGGGCATGTGAGCGCCAACTACATTTCCAACCCGGAATTGAAGCCGCCCTTCGTGTGCCTGGTGGTGAGCGGCGGACACAGCCACATCGTCCGCGTGAACGACTATGGCGACTACACCCTGCTGGGCCAGACCACCGACGACGCGGCGGGCGAGGCCTTCGACAAGGCAGCCCGTGTGCTGACCCTGCCGTACCCCGGCGGCCCGCGCATCGATGCGCTGGCGGAGGAGGGCGACCCGCATTTCATGCAGCTGCCGCATCCCCATACGCCCGGGCGCTACGACTACTCCTTCTCCGGCATGAAGACGGCCTTCCTTAACGCCGCCAACAAGATGGAGATGATGGGCCA
>JBGVOA010000461.1:0-7979 GCA_045126095.1 Christensenellales bacterium
TTTTCGGCCAAGTCGCTCAGCTCATAACCGATCTCTTCCAATTCATAATAGGAAGATTCGCATCTTTGCGCCAGGGACGAATACGGCTCGCCCAGGGCCGTGAGGCTTCGCAGCGCGCCCGCCGCCTCCTTCACGCGGGCCAGGACGGACTCGCTGTCCTCACTGGCAGAAATGGCGTGGTGCGCGGTCTGCACGGCAGTGGCGATCTTCTCCGAATGGCGGAAGCGCTCCTTCTCCGCCGTCAGCTGCTGCTCCTCGCCGGGCTTGAGCTTCGCTTTCTTCAGCTCCTCCAGCGATTTCTTCAGCGACTCCATGCGGTACTGCTTCTTTTCGTTTTCCCGCACGAGCCGCCCGTACTGGCGGTGGTTGGCGATAAAGGCCTCATAGGCCGCATCCACCCGGGACAGCAGGGCCTGGTAGTCCTCCCCGCCCGCTGCGTCCAGGAAGAGCAGGTGGTACTGGCTGTTCATCAGGAACTGGCCCTCGTGCTGGCCATGGACGTCCATGAGGAGGGCTGCGACCTCCTTCAGGGCGCTGACGGGCATCACCAGACCGCAGACGCGGCAGAGGTTGCGACCGGTGCGGGTGATTTCTCGGTAGAGGGTCACCACGCCATCGAAGTCCTCAATGGATTGCTGCTGCGCCCAGGCGACGACCTCCGCATTGTCCGCCGCATCGAACACAGCCTCCACCCAGGCCTTCTCCGTGCCCGTGCGGATCAGATCACGGTCGGCGCGTCCGCCCAGGACGAGGTTCACCGCGTCCACCACGATGGATTTACCTGCACCCGTTTCGCCTGTCATCACATGCAGGCCGGGGCCAAACTCCAGCGTCAGGTCTTCGATCAGCGCAATGTTGTGCATGCGCATGGATAGGATCATTTTTCCGATGCTCCTTATCGTATCGTCACTTCATCATTTCCTGTATACGGCCGACCACGCCGGGCACATCCGCCTGGGAACGGATGACCAGAAGGATCGTGTTGTCACCGGCGATGGAGCCGAGAATCTCCGGCCAGTGCAGGCTGTCCAGCGCCTCTGCGGCCACGTTGGCGGAGCCGTTGAGGGTCTTGACGACGATCAGGTTCTCCGATGCGGCCACGGACAGGAGCGACTCAGCCAGCATGCGGATGAAGCGCTCGGAGAGGCCGTTTTCCGCCTTGTCCGCCGTGGCATACTTGTAGGCGCCCATGGGGGTGAGAACCTTCAGGAGCCGCAGCTCCTTGATGTCGCGTGAAACCGTGGCCTGGGTGACCTTGATGCCGCGCTGGCGCAGTGCATCGGCCAGTTCCTCCTGGGTCTCGATATCGTTCTTTTCGATGATGTCGAGGATGGCAACCTGCCGGACTGTCTTCATGTTTCTGTCACTCCTATTCGTATTGCCTGACGCATCAGCGCGTCCATTCAGTCAGCTTGTCCCGTACAGTCTGGAAGAAGCGTGTATCCCGCATGCGGATCAGCCGCAACGCCCGCTCGTCCCGGCGGACGTCCACCTGCATGCCGCCGTGCAGCATCGCGCAGCTCTGGCCGTCCACCTCCAGGGAGGCGCTCTGCACATCCTCCGCCCGCAGGCTCAGGCGGATGCGCGCGCCGCCATGCACCACGCAGGGGCGGTGCTGCAGGGTGTGTGCGCAGATGGGCGTGATGACCATGCAATCCACCTTGGGGCTCACCACCGGCCCGCCGGCGGACAGGCAGTAGCCCGTGGAGCCCGTTGGCGTGGCGACGATGAGGCCATCTGCAACATAGCGGCCGGTGGAATCGCCGTCCACCAGCGCATCAATGGTGATCAGGCGGGAATAGCCGCCTCGGCTGATCACCACATCGTTGAGGGCATACCAGGTCTGCTGACCGCAGCGCACCTCCAGAAGGGGGCGGGCCTCGGTGCGGTAGCGGCCGGAGATGACCGCATCAAGCGCCGTTTCCAGGGCGTCCGGCTCGATCTCCGCCAGGAAGCCCACGCGGCCCATGTTGACCCCCAGCAGGGCTGCATCCCAGCGAAGGGCGTACTGCGCGCCGCGAAGGAGCGTCCCGTCGCCGCCCAGGGTGACGATCACTTCCGCGCCGTGGGCCTGGCTGAAGGGCGTCACGTCGGCGCCAAGCAGAGGGGCCGCATCGTCCTCCGCGATGACGTTCACGCCGCGCTCACGCAGGTACGCCGCCGCTTTCGTTGCCCGGCTGACCGCATCCTCGCGCCTGCCGTGCACCATCAGTCCGATCCGCATTTCATCACCCGATTCCGTCCGTCATGATCGTGTTCAGCCCTTCATATCCCTGTGGGCACGGCTGACCAGCTCCCGGATGACCTCCGGCGTACAGGGCTCTTCCTCCGTCTGCCGCACGGTGATCTTCGCCAGGAACTCGATGTTGCCCTCAGGGCCCTTGATGGGCGAATAATCCAGCTGCTGCACCTGCCAACCCATGGTGGGGCAGAAGTCGACGATTTCCTGGAGCACGTCCACATGCACCTTCGGTTCGCGCACGACGCCCTTCTTGCCCACGCGCTCCGGGCCCGCCTCGAACTGGGGCTTGATCAGCGTGTAGAACACACCGCTCTCCCCCATCAGCTGCGCCGCCACCGGCAGGATCAGCCGGATGGAAATGAAGCTCACGTCCATCACCGTAACCGTGGGGTGCAGGGGCAGCATCTCCGGGGTCAGCGTGCGGGCGTTGGTGCGCTCCATCAGCGTGACGCGGGGATCGTTGCGCAGCTTCCAGGCGAACTGGCCGTAGCCCACGTCGATGGCGTAGACATGGGCCGCGCCATTTTGCAGGCACACGTCCGTGAAGCCTCCGGTGGCCGCGCCGATGTCCATACAGACAAGGCCGGTCAGGTCCGCGCCGAAGGAGGCGATGGCCTTCTCCAGCTTCAGGCCGCCGCGGCTGACATATTTGCTCCCCTGCCCCTTCAGGTGCAGGTCATCCTCGGGCTTGATGATTTCGCTCGCCTTGTCGATGCGGCGCGTGCCCACATAGACCTCGCCCGCCATGATGCTGGCCTGGGCCTTCGTGCGGCTCTCGCACAGGCCGCGCTCCACCAGCGCCACGTCAGCGCGCTGCTTATCGCTCATTGCTCTTTTTCCTTTCGTGGAGTTCTGTTAAGATGCGCTGGGCCATCTGCTCTGCTGTCAGGCCCAGATACTTCAGCAGCTGGGCGCGGCCGCCGTGCTGAACGAAGGTGTCCGGCACGCCGAAGACGATCATGGGTGCTGCCAGGCCCTCGTGCTGCATGTGGCTGCAAACCGCCGCGCCAAAGCCGCCGGTGCGCACATGCTCCTCAATGGTGACATAGGGCTTGTCCCCGATGGCAGCCAGGTACGCCGCGTCCAGCGGCTTCACGCTGGAGCAGTTCACCACCTCAGCGGACACGCCATGCCGCTTGAGCTCATCGCGCAGCAGCAGCGTTTCCTCCACCATGGAGCCCACAGCCAGCAGCGTCACGTCGCTGCCCGCTTCAAGCATCTCCCATTTGCCGGGGACAAAGGTCTCCCGCACCGGATACGTCTGCGACATGTCCACCGGGCGACGGCCATAGCGGATGGCGCAGGGGCCGCTGCGCGTGACCGTCCAGCGGAGCATCGCCTGCAATTCACCCAGGTCGCGGGGCGCCAGGACAGTCAGGTTCGGCACCGGCAGCATCGACGCCAGGTCGTACACACCATGGTGCGTTGCGCCATCCTCGCCCACCAGGCCCGCACGATCCAGCAGCAGCGTCACGTCCAGATCGGGCATGCACACATCGTGGATCAGCTGATCGAAGCTGCGCTGGAAAAAGGACGCATACACGGCGAAATAGGGCTTCATGCCGCCCGCCGCCATGCCTGCGGCCATGGTGACCGCGTGCTCCTCGGTGATGCCCACGTCCAGCATCCTGTCCGGGTGGCGCTTTGCAAAGTGGTCAAGGCCGGTGCCGGAGGGCATCGCGGCGGTGATGGTCACGATGCGCTTGTCCGCGTCCGCCATGTCCGCCAGCGTGTTGGCCATTACCTTGCCGAAGGACGGAATGGCGGAGGTTGTGCGCTTGTCGCCCGTTTCGACGTAGAAGGGCGGCGTGCCGTGGAAGATCTCCGGGCGCTCCTCCGCCTTGTCGTAGCCGTAGCCCTTGCGGGTCAGCACATGCACCACCACCGGCTCCTCCATCGCCTTCACCTTTTCCAGGGTGTTGATGAGGCCGGAAAGATCGTGGCCGTCGATGGGGCCATAATAATGGAAGCCAAGCGCGTCGAAAAAGCCTTCCTTCTCCTCGCTCATGAAGACGGATTTGACCGTATCCTTCACCCAGGCCGCAGCACGCGTCAGAGGCTTGCCGATCAGCGGAATATGGCTCAGACCGCTGCGGACAACCTTCTTCGTGCTCGTCCAGCCATGGGAAGCGCGAAGATCGGTCAGGTGCCGGGAGAGCGCGCCCACGTTGGGGGCGATGGACATTTCGTTGTCATTGAGGATGACGATCATGCGGGTACCGGTGTTGCCCGCGTCGTTGAGAGCCTCGTAGCACATGCCGCCGGTCAGCGCGCCGTCGCCCACCAGGGCGATGACCTGATGCGCCTCGCCCTTCATATCTCGGGCGCGCGCCAGGCCCAGGGCAGCGGATATCGCCGTGGATGCATGGCCGGTCTCGAAGGCGTCATACTCGCTCTCGCTTCTTTTGGGGAAACCCGACAGGCCGCCAAAGGAGCGCAGGGTATGAAATTGCTTGTAGCGGCCCGTGAGCAGCTTGTGGACGTAGGACTGATGGCCCACGTCAAACACCAGCTTATCCTGGGGCATATTGAACACCCGGTGCAGCGCGAGGGTCAACTCCACCACGCCGAGGTTGGAGGCCAGATGTCCGCCCCTGCGGGAAATGGTGGAGATCAGCTCCTGGCGGATCTCCCCTGCCAGGGCCTCCATCTCAGGTACCGACATGTCCCGCAGCACCTTGGGGGACGATATCTCCTGCAGACGCATGCTTTCCCTCCGTTCCATCATCAGATATCAATCAGTAATACCGGCGCAGCAGCCGCTCCAGTCCGGACGGCAACGTGAAGCGCACGCCCTGCCAGGCATGCTGCATCATCTTCACCCGCACGAAAATCAGCAGGATCAGCACCGCGATGTAGCACAGCAGGCACAGGAGCGTCACCACCACGCCCACATAAGGGATGCGGCCCAGCAGCGCGCCGATGAGCAGCGCCGCGGCACCCACGATGGCATGCACCGCCGTCAGGCAGGCGCTCTGCACGCTGAAGCGCCGGATGACGCGGCTCTCCTTTTCCGCCCAGCACAGGAAGATGGCGAAAAGGCCGATCATCGCAGCCATTGTGCAGGCCAGACGCACGCCGGTGTTGGTAGCGAGCACCTCCCGCCCCGGCGGAACGGGCGCGTCCGTGTTGGGCGCATCGAGGGTCTCCGGCACAGGGGCTTCTGCGGACGGCTGCACAGGCGGCGCACCGTAAAGCTGCGTCCGCCGCTGGCGCTGTGGCATGCTCACAGCTTCGTCCCCTTGCTGCCCTTGGCGCCCTTTGCGCCCTTCGCTCCGCCCAGGGACACGCCCTTCAAAATGTCGGAGGAGTAGGCGTAGTTGCGCATGTTGCGGTCCTCATGGGCCCGCTGGGCAGCGCGCACCATGCGGTCGATCAGCTGGGAGTACTTCACCCCTGCGTTCTCCCACAGGTAGAAGCTCAGGCTGCCGGGGATGGTGTTGATCTCGGTGATCCACACCTTCTCGGTGGCGCGGTCAAACATGTAGTCGATGCGGACGACGCCCTTGCAGTCCAGCATGCGGAAGATCTCGCAGGACAGGCGCTGGATCTCGTCGCGCAGGCTGTCCTCGATGGGGGCGGGCAGCACGCGGTGCAGGCTCGCCATGCCCTTGGAGCCGCCATTGGCCAGGTACTTCTCCTTGAAGTCCAGAAATTCCTCGGCGGACAGCGGCATTTCGATCGGGCTGGCCTCCACCTCGTCATCGTAACCCAGCACGGAGCAGTTCAGCTCGATGGGCTTGTCGAGGCCCTTCTCCACCAGCACGCGGCGGTCGTACTCGAAGGCCAATTCGAGGCTGTCGACAAGGCCCTCGCGATCGTTTGCGCGGGAGACGCCGATGGAGGAGCCCAGGTTGGCGGGCTTGACGAAAACCGGGTAGCCCAGCTCCTTCTCGACCTTGTCCAGCACGGCCTCGCGGTCGCGCTCGAACATGGAGCGGGTGAACCAGCAGTCCGGCAGGCAGGGCAGCGTGCCCGCGCCGCGGAAGAACTGCTTCATCATGATTTTGTCCATGCCGATGGCGCTGCCCGCCACACCCGTGGAGGTGTAGGGCAGGTTGGCCAGCTCCAGCATGCCCTGGAGCGTGCCGTCCTCGCCGTTGAGGCCGTGCATGACGACCACGCAGACCTCCAGGCGCGCCACGACCTCCTGGGTCGGGTGACCGAAGAGGCCCTTGCCAGGACGGTTGGCAATCAGCGCGCCGGAGCCCGCCGTCACGTCCAGGTAGACAGCCTCAACGCCCTTTGCATCGGGGTTGAAGGGCGTATAGGTGCTGATATTGCGCAGCGCGGGGCCGGTATACCACACGCCCTGCTCGCTGATGTAAACGGGTATCACGTCGTACTTCTCGGAATCGACGTGGTTCATCAGCTGCACTGCGCTGATGATAGCCACCTCGCGCTCACAGGAGCGGGAGCCGAAGATCACGCCAAGCTGGATCTTAGCCATAATGAATCTGCCTCCAATGACTGTCAGTTTTCGGAATAATTGTCGGGAAGATCGTTCTCAAACAGGGCCACGTCGCCATTTTTGCCGATCTGGCGCAGGATCGCCGCCGCCTCCTCCAGGGAGGACACCACATGCAGGTTCTCCGCCGGGAAGCCGTGCTCCGTCAGGCCCTTTGCGATGGGTGCGGTGTGCCTGGGGCCCACGAGGATCGCAACGTCCACGCACTCAGCCATGAAAACGCCGAAATCGTGGTTGAACTCCTCCTCGTCCGCGCCCAGCTCCACCATGCCGGGGGTGATGATGATGCGGCGGCCGGGGAAATCACGCAGCACGCGCAGGGCAGCCTTCGCGCCATTGGGGTTGGAGTTGAAGGCGTCGTCGATGATGGTCACGCCCGTGGAGGGGATCAGCTGCAGGCGGTGCTCCACCGGCTGGATGCGGCTGATGCCCCGCGCCACTTGGCGCAGGTTCATGCCCAGATGCAGGCCGACGGTCGCTGCAAGCAGCACATTCTGGATGTTGTGCTCTCCCAGCAGGCGCGTTTCGCAGCGGATGGAATCGCTGATGGTGTGCAGCGTGAAGGCGCTGCCAGCGGGCGAAACGGTCACGTCGGTGGCCCACACGTCCGCGTCATCCGCGCCGTTCAGGGCGCACAGGCGCTTCTCCTTCAGGGTTTTGTCGAACAGCTCGCGGCAGATGGCGCCGTCGTCCGGGAAGAAGCAGCAACCGCCGTCGGGAATCGCGTCCATCAGCTCATACTTGGTGCCCTTGATGCGCTCGATGGTGCGGAAGGTATCCAGGTGCTGCGGGCCGACGGAGGTCAGCACGCCGTGATGCGGGTGCACCAGACGGCACAGCTCCTTGATGTCGCCCACATGACGCGCGCCCATCTCCGCGATGAAGACCTGGTGCGCAGGCTGGAGCCGTTCGCGGATGATGCGGGTCACGCCCATGGGGGTGTTGAAGCTGGAGGGCGTGGCCAACACCTGGAACTTCTCCTCCAGGATCGTCTTCATGATGAACTTGACGCTGGTCTTGCCATAGGAGCCGGTGATGCCGATCTTGATCAGGTCGGGGCGTGCACGCAGCTTTTTCTGCGCATCCCGGAAGTACATTTCACTCACCAGCTTCTCCACCGGCCAGGCGCATAGGCCGCCCAGCGCCACCCACAGGGGCAGCAGCAGCGCGAACAGGCCCAGCATGTAGAACCGGGGCAGCTCGCCGGGCAGCAGGAAGGCCATCGCCGCCACGAGGAGGGTAAAGACAACAAAGGAGACGATGTACGTC
>JBGVOA010000462.1:0-5882 GCA_045126095.1 Christensenellales bacterium
AGCCCCCACGCGGTGGGGGTGGTTTTTTTTGGGCCGCGGCCACCCGCCGCTGGCCTCTGTGCGCCCTTGCTTCTTCCGCGTTTGGCGCATGCGCAAAAAATACAATCCAGATACACGGAAATATGTCGAAACCTATTGACAGGGGGCACATGCTGTGGTTTAATGTATATCGTTTGCAGGTTTAGTTTTGCTAAACTTCCGCACACAGAATCAACCGTTTCGTTTGAGCATAAGGGAGGGATACGCCAATGGATATCGGTGAACGTCTCCGGCAGCTGCGCCTGCAGAGAGGGCTGACCCAGGAGGACATGGCGGACAGGTGCGAGCTCTCCAAGGGCTTCATCTCGCAGGTGGAGCGCAACCTGGCCTCCCCCTCCATCGCCACGCTGACGGACATGCTGGAGTGCCTGGGCTCGTCCCTGAGCCAGTTTTTCTCCGAGGTGAAGGACGAAAAGACCGTCTTCACCCCGCAGGACATGTTCGTCAAGGAGGACGCGGAGGGCCTGCGCGGCTCCATCACCTGGCTGGTGCCCGATGCGCAGAAGAACGCCATGGAGCCCATCCTGGTGGAAATGGACGAGGGCGGCGAAAGCTATCCCCTGCCCCCGCATGAGGGCGAGGAGTTCGGCTACGTCCTCTCCGGCGCGGTTTTCCTCGTCACCGGCGAAAAGAAGACCCGCGTGCGCACCGGCTGCAGCTTCTGCCTCCATCCCCGGCAGACCCACTACCTCGTGAACGCCGGCAAAACCAAGGCCCGGGTGCTCTGGGTCTCCAATCCCCCCACCTTCTGATTCCACGGACGCCGCAGCGCCCATATTGATTTTCACATTCAATAATGAAGGGAGATTCCCCCGATGAGCAACAAGCAGGATCACCTGATCGACCTGATCGGCATTTCCAAGGAATATGACGGTACGACCGTCCTTAAGGACATCAACCTCTACATCCGCAAGAAGGAATTTCTGACCCTGCTGGGTCCCTCGGGCTGCGGCAAGACCACCACGCTGCGCATCATCGGCGGCTTCGAGACCCCCTCGGAGGGCAAGCTGCTCTTTGAAGGCCAGGAGATTTCCGATCTGCCGCCCTACAAGCGCCGTGTCAACACCGTTTTCCAGAAGTACGCGCTCTTCCCCCACCTGAACGTGTACGACAACATCGCCTTCGGCCTGAAGCTGAAGAAGTTGCCCAAGAAGGAGATCGACCAGAAGGTCGAAAAGATGCTGGAGCTGGTCAACCTCAAGGGCTACGGCAAGCGCCACGTAGAGGCCCTTTCCGGCGGTCAGCAGCAGCGCGTGGCCATCGCCCGCAGCCTGGTCAACGAGCCGGAGGTTCTCCTGCTGGACGAGCCCCTGGGCGCCCTGGACCTCAAGCTCCGCAAGGAGATGCAGCTGGAGCTGAAGAGCATGCAGCAGCGTCTGGGCATCACCTTCATCTACGTCACCCACGACCAAGAGGAGGCCCTGACCATGTCCGACACCATCGTGGTGATGAAGGACGGCACCATCCAGCAGATCGGCGACCCCAAGTCCATTTACGATGAGCCCGCCAACGCCTTCGTCGCGGACTTCATCGGCGAATCCAACATCCTGCGCGGCACCATGGTCAAGGACGAGCTGGTGCGTTTTGCCGGCGCGGAGTTCCCCTGCGTGGACTTCGGCTTCGGCGAGAACGCCCCGGTGGACGTGGTCGTCCGCCCCGAGGACATCATGCTGGTGGGCGAGGACGTGGGCCAGATCGTGGGTACCGTCAAGTCCGTTCTGTTCAAGGGCGTGCACTACGAGATGATGATCGACGTGGGCGAGTACACCTTCAAGGTGCACTCCACCTCCATGCAGCCCCAGGGCAGCAAGGTGGGCGTGAACATCGTCCCCTTCAACATCCACATCATGAAGCCGATGGAGGAGGTCAACTGATATGATCTCGAACGTATCGCTCCCCTGGTGGTCTTGGGCGGCGATGGGCGTGGGACTGGCCGTTTTTGTGGGGCTGATCGCCCTGACGGTCAAGCGCAACCGCGGCATGCACCGTTCCCTCTTCGCCTCCCCCTACACGCTGTGGATGATCATCTTCACCGTGGTGCCGGTCATCCTGATCAGCTACTATTCCTTCACCGACTCCAACGGCAATTTCACGCTGGACAACTTCAAGAATTTCTGGGACTCCCACTACGAGGCCAACAAGGTCATCCGTGAGGAGGAGGCCTTCCGCAGCGGCGACTTTACCTTCCTGACGGAGGCAGGTGAAGTGTCCGAGGACGGCGCAACGCTGACCATCCCCGTCAAAGCCCTTGTGACCGAAACGGCGGACTGCTCCTTCCTCACCCAGCGCGGCGAAGTGACCGGCCCCGAAAATGAGGAGCTGCTGACCATCGCCGTCAGCCGCCTGCATGAAAAGGTGGACTACAGCCAGTACATCAAGCGCGGCACCGTCAACTGGGATACGCTGGTCTACTCCCTGTGGATGGCTTTCCTGTGCACGGTGATCTGCCTGCTGCTGGGCTACCCGGCGGCGCTGTTCATGGCAGACCGCAAGATGAAGCTGGGCGCGACGCTGGTGGTGCTCTTCATCATCCCCATGTGGATGAACTTTCTCCTGCGCACAGTGGCCTGGATGAGCCTGCTGGAGGACTCCGGCCTGATCAACAGCCTGCTGCGCTCCCTGGGCTTTGAGGGCGTGCAGATGATGTACACCTCCAACACGGTGCTGCTGGGCATGGTGTATAACTACCTGCCCTTCATGGTCTTCCCCATCTACACGGTGCTGAACAAAATGGACTACCGCCTGTCCGAGGCCGCAGCCGACCTGGGCTGCAACAGCTTCCAGACCCTGTACAAGGTGACGGTGCCGCTGTCCGTGCCCGGCATCGTTTCCGGCATCACGATGGTGTTCATGCCTTCCGTCACCACGTTCTTCATCCCGCGCGTGCTGGGCGGCGGCTACACGATGATGTTCGGCGACCTGATCGAGTCCAAGTTCCTCACCGAGGGCAACTGGAATGCCGGTTCCGCGCTGTCCCTGCTGATGATGCTGCTGATCCTGGCAAGCCTTTCCATCCTGCGCAAGGTTGATCCCAATGGCGAAGGAGGTGGCCTGGCATGATGAAGTTCCTCAAAAAGTTCTACCTTGGCCTCATCATGATCTTCCTGTACATCCCCATCGTTGTGCTGATCATCCAGAGCTTCAACGCAGGCGAGAGCCGTGCCAACTGGGAGGGCTTCTCCATCCGCTGGTACATTGAGCTCCTGCAGGATGAGCGCATCCTCAACGCGCTTTCCGTCACGCTGTCCATTGCCGTCATCGCCATGATCGTCTCCACCGTGCTTGGCACGCTGGCCGCCATCGGCATCCACGCGATGAAGAAGCGTCCGCAGGCGATGATGATGACCCTGACGAATCTGCCCAACACCATGCCCGACATCGTCACCGGTATCAGCCTGATGCTGCTGTTCCTCTTCACCAAGGTGGAGCGCGGCTATGTGACGATGCTGCTGGCCCACATCACCTTTGATACCCCCTACGTCATCCTGTCGGTGCTGCCCAAGCTCAAGCAGATGAACCGCCATACCTACGAGGCGGCCCTGGACCTTGGCGCAACGCCCATGTACGCGCTGTTCCACGTCATCATCCCCCAGTGCAAGCAGGGCATCATCACCGGCGCGATGCTGGCCTTCACCCTCTCGCTGGACGACTTCACCATCAGCTACTTCACCACATCCCCGCTGGTGCAGAACCTGTCCACGCTGATCTATTCCGCCACCCGTACCGGCATCGATCCCACGCTGAACGCGCTGAGCGCGCTGATGTTCGTGGCGCTGCTGGTGCTGCTGCTGATCGTCAACCGCCGCACGGCGGAGGACAAGTAAGGAGGATGCGCGCGATGAAAATGAAACGAATCCTTCTTCTGCTGACGCTTTTCGCGCTGCTGCTTGCCTTGACCGGCTGCGGACAGACGGACGATGCGCCCGACAGCGCCGCGTCCACCGGCCAGGTCGTCAACGTCTTCAACTGGGAGGACTACATTGATCCCGCTGTCATCGAGATGTTCGAGGAGGAAACGGGCATCACCGTCAACTACATGTGCTTCACCACGGTGGAAGACATGATCGTGCAGGTCGAGGCCAACCCCGGCGCCTTCGACGTGTGCTTCCCCTCCGACTACATCATCGAGCGAATGATCAACAAGGGCATGCTGGCGGAGGTCAACTACGCCAATGTTCCCTACGCCGATCCGGACAAGAAGGAGCCCGACCCGGAGGACGATTCCGAGTTCCCGGCCTTCTGCCAGACCAAGGAAAGCCTCCTGGGCCCCGACTACGACCCGGAAAACAAGTACTCCGTCCCCTACATGTGGGGCACGGTGGGCATCCTCTACAACGTGGAGATGATGGAGGAGCTGGTGCCGGAGTTCGACCCGGAAAACACCTCCTGGTCGATCCTGTGGGATACGCGCCTGATGCGCAACGTCATCATGATGGACTCCATCCGCGACAGCATGGGCGTGACCCTCAAGTACCTGGGCTACAGCGCCAACTCCACCGAGATCCCCGAGCTCTTCGCCGCCCGCGACAAGCTGATCGAGCAGAAGAAGCTGGGCGTGGTCAAGGCCTACCAGGTGGACGAAACCAAGGACAAGATGGCTGCCGGCGAAGCTGCCATGGCGGTGATGTGGTCGGGCGACGCGATGTACGCCATCGACAAGGCCGGCGACGACATCGAGCTGGGCTACTTCGTGCCCGTGGAGGGCTCCAACGTCTGGTGCGACGCAGCGGTCATCCCCGCCACGGCCAAGAACAAGGAGAACGCCGAGAAGTTCATCAACTTCCTCTGCCGCCCCGATGTGGCCGCGCTGAACTGGAATTACATCTGGTACTCCACGCCGAACGAGGGCGCGATTGCGCTGATCGAGGAAGGCCGCGAGGACCTGGAGCTGGAGGCCTACGAGTACACCGATGATGCGACCCTCGAGCCGCCCCAGCAGACCCTGGACAAGTGCGAGTTCTTCCGCGACATCCCGGAGAATTACCTGAGCGTCTATGAGGCGCTTTGGATGGATTTGAAGAATACCAAGTAACACTCCATATGCACATCAAAACCTCCTGAGTTAAGCATCTCAGGAGGTTTTGACATATCAGGATTTGCTAATTCATTTACGACTTTCGTTTTCCATTCGCATCCAAAGCTCCAGAATGACCATAGATATACTATCAATCAGCACTGTATTGATTGATGCAATACTCGTTGTCCCTCAAGAGCTCATATCATTACTTGATTAGAAGTGCCATTCAATGAAGATACTTCCATCAAAGGGCCTGATAGCCGCTCTGCCATAGCCAACAGCCAGCACCATCCCGTCCTTCAGTTCTATTGTAACACCACTTAGAAGCGTGTTACACACATGCACAGCGGCATTAAAATCTTCATTCAGCCATTTCCAACTATCGCTGTTCCTCATATATTCGGAAGCACTATTGAAGACAGCTACCACCGCATACTCTGATAGCAATTCATCATTTACCTCTTCACCAGTCAATGCGGCTTTCATATATCCTTCATATTGAAGCTCGGCAGTAGATAAGATAGTATATCTACCTGCAGGGATATCCCTCCCAACAATATACGCACCCGAAGGAAGCATAGAGCTTCCAAACAGTTCCTGTGAAACCATTGCATATATCTCAGCGAGTTCAGTCCTTGAATATGCTTCGATATTAAAGTCAATTTCGGCATGAGCAATTGGACCTAATGCCAACAGATAACATGCAATCATTAACAGGATCTTCTTCATAACAAGTCCCTCCTCACAATTCCACGTTTGTGGTATTCCACGAACATAATACATCATTTGTTGTATTATGTCAATAGTATAAAATGAGGAGGTGGAT
>JBGVOA010000463.1:0-2462 GCA_045126095.1 Christensenellales bacterium
CGCCTGCACAGGTGCGTCCCACGCAGCTGCGCACGGATCTGCCGCTGATTGTCAGCGTGCTGAACGAGAATGGCGAGACCGGCCTGCTGCCCGTGGTGTCCGGTGGCGCGAACTACGCAGCGGACCTGGGCTTTGTGCTCATCAATGAGAAGGAGCTGCCTGCCGGCTATGGCGAGGGCGCTGCTCAGGACTGGACAAAGCTGAGGTAATCCCCCAAAATGATTGACTGCCGCACCTTCAAACGGGTGCGGCAGCTTTTGAAAGGAGCAGCCAGGATGGATCGGCAGGAATACGGCGCCATTGAGGCATACATGCTGACCTGCATGAAGGACAGCGCCCACGACAAGGATCATGTGTACCGCGTGCTGTACAACGCCCTGGCCATTGCCCGCGAAGAGGGCGACATGGACATGGACGTGCTCGTTGCGGCGTGTCTTCTGCATGACATTGGCCGACCGGATCAGATTGCCGACCCGTCCCTGTGCCATGCGCAGGTGGGCGCGGAGCGGGCATATGCCTTCCTCCGTGAGCGCGGCTGGACAGCGGACAGAGCCGAGCACGTCCGCCGGTGCATCCGCACGCACCGCTTCCGCAAGGGCGACGTCCCCCAGAGCCTGGAAGCGCGCATCCTCTACGATGCGGACAAGCTGGACGTGACCGGCGCGATCGGCGCGGCGCGGACGCTGCAATACAACGGCGCGCTGGGCGAACCGATCTACACCACAGCGGCGGACGGCAGCATCCTGGACGGCAGCGAGCCGGGGGAGCCGGACTCCTTCTTTCGGGAGTACCGCTGCAAGCTGGCGCGGGTGTATGACCGCTTCCTGACGGAATCAGGCGCGGCAATGGCTGTGCAGAGGCGTACAGCGGCAGAGGCCTTCTACCGGAGCGTGTTGGAAGAGGTGAACGGCTCGCTGCATGCAGGCCGTGATGCGCTGGAAACGCTGCTGAAATAAACATGGGCGCGGAGACTGATGGAGCCTCCGCGCCCTGCTGTGTTTATGGGAGTGTGTAGCGCAGGTCGGCCACGTCCTGTCCGCCAATGCGGTAGGGGACGCGCTCGCCCGAGCAGATAAAGCCGTGCTTGCGGTAGAAGCCATCGGCGATGGTATTGCCCTCGATGGCCCAGAGATAGCAGCGCGCGTAGCCATCCTCGCGCAGCAGGCGGAGCGTCTCCTGCAGCAGCGCGCTGCCCAAGCCCCGCCGCATGCATTCCGGCAGCAGGTAGAGCGCCACGATCTCGCCCCAGTCCTCGTACCCGGCGCTGCGCCCGCGCCCATAGATCGCGCAGCCCACGGGCCGCTCGTCCTCCAGGGCGATCAGGCCGTACATCTGCCCGCTTCCCAGCCAGGAGCGCAGGGTCGGCGTCCAATAATCGTTGGGCAGGCGGCGGAGATAGTCGTCCGAAATCAGGCCGCGATAGCTGCTTCGCCAGCTGGTGGCATAAATGTAGCTGATCAGCGCCGCATCCTCAGCGGCTGCATCGCGAAAGGTCAGCATGATATCACCTCCATGCGGGTTGATGAAATTGTTGAACGCATCTTCTGTATACATCTATTATGCCTCAGCCGGCCTGCGTTGTCAAGGGGAACGCCTGCGCAGACGAATTGGCGGAATGCATTGAAATCCGGCGGCGGGTCTGTTATAATGGAGGCGAAGCAAATGGAGGAGGAAGCAGAATGAGCCTGTGGAAGAAGCTCGGTGAAATCCTGGGAAATGACACAGCAGACGCCCCCGAGGGGGAGCAGCAGCTGGCCGAAATGGCGGACGACGCGCCGCAGCCCGAAGCGCGGACGGCGTATGTGCGCGCGGTGATCAAGTCCGCCAAACGCGACCTGGACCCGGTGACGCTCCAGGGCTGGAGCCGCGTCACCTTCACCTGCGAGGACGGCACGGAGATGAAGATGTGCTTCCCCGGCAGCAACGGCGTGCATCTCGTATCGGGTGAAGCGGGCCTGCTGGAGCACCGCGACGGCGCGTTTGTCAGCTTTGAAAAGGACTCCGGCGAGATCGTGGCAGCGCTGTACCACATCCCGGCGGGCACTGAGGAGGCCTGAACATGTGGGAAGTACTGAAGCTGCCCCTGATGATGGTGGGCGGCGGCATGCTGGCCATCCTGCTGCTGATGCTGGTGGCAAAGGTGACCAGCATGGTGGACGTGGAGGCCGGAGAGGGCAAGAAGCCTGTTTACAGCATGGAGGCCGAGGTGAAGGGCAAGCGCATGCTTGTTGAGCCCGATCCGGAGAATCAGGATGCGATGCGAACGTTGTACTTCGTGACATTCCACAAGCGCGACGGCAACCGGGTGGAATTCAGGGTGCCCGGCGAGGATTACGGCCTGGCTGCCGAAGGAGACGAGGGCATCCTCGTCTGGCAGGGGGACGAATTCGTGGTTTTCAAGCGCACCAGCTGATGCGGGAGGTATGAAGGATGGGCATTGCAACAGCTCTGCTTGCCTTGGC
>JBGVOA010000464.1:0-11836 GCA_045126095.1 Christensenellales bacterium
GCGGTGAAGTCCCTGCTGGCCGCCGGGCTGAAGGTGAAGTCGATCACCCTGCCCCACGGCGAGGAAACGAAGTGCCTCAGCCGCCTTTCCGACCTGTACGACTTCCTCTGCCATGCCCGGCTGACCCGCAAGGATGCGGTCATCGCCCTGGGCGGCGGCGTCATCGGCGACCTGACCGGCCTGGCGGCGGCGACCTTCCTGCGGGGCGTACATTTCGTGCAGGTGCCCACGACGCTGCTGGCCCAGGTGGATTCCTCCGTGGGCGGCAAGGTGGCCGTCGACCTGCCCCAGGGCAAGAACCTCGTCGGCGCGTTCTACCAGCCCGACCTGGTCGTCATCGATCCCGACACGCTGAACACGCTGACGGATGAATTCTGGCGCGATGGCCTGGGCGAGGTGGTCAAGTACGGCTGCATTGGCGATGCGGAGCTGTTCTCCCTGCTGGAGGAATGCGCCCCCGGCGGCCGTGCGGCGCTCATGGCGCAGATCGATACCATCCTCGCCCGCTGCGTGCAGGCCAAGGCCGACGTGGTGGCCCAGGACGAGCGCGACACCGGCTTGCGCATGACGCTGAACTTCGGCCACACCATCGCCCACGCGGTGGAAACCTGCCAGCACTACACCGGCCTGCGCCACGGCGAGGCGGTCAGCCTTGGCATGCACCTGATGACCCGCCTGACCGAAGGCAAGGGCATGACCGCCCCCGGCACGGCCGAGCGCCTCGACGCGCTTTTAGTGGCCCTCGGCATGCCCATGCAGCTGCCGGAGATCCCCGAGGAAAATCTCATTTCGGCAATGTTTATGGACAAAAAGAGCTTCGGGCAGGTATTGCGTGTCATCGCGTTGAATAAAATCGGTAAGTGCTTCATCCATGAGACGGATGTGAGCTTCTTTACCGGCATGACAACGCTGTGAAAGGTGCGATAACAGATGAAGAAGCAGGCTTACAACCCCTATCTGCCCTCCTGGGAGTACATCCCCGACGGTGAGCCCCATGTGTACGGCGACAGAGTGTATGTCTACGGTTCCCATGACCAGTTCAACGGCTGGGTCTTCTGTCAGGGGGACTACATGTGCTGGTCTGCGCCGGTGGACGACCTCGCTGACTGGCGCTGCGAGGGCGTGATCTACGAGCGCGACGCCGATCCCATGAACGCCGACGGCCGCGCCTGCCTCTATGCCCCTGACGTGACCCAGGGCCCCGATGGCCGCTGGTACCTGTACTACGCGCTGGACAAGTTCCCCGTGGTGTCCGTGGCCGTGTGCGATTCTCCGGCGGGTCACTACAAGTTCCTCGGCTACGTTCACTACAAGGACGGCACCCGCCTGGGCGAAAAGCCCGGCGATGAGCCGCAGTTTGATCCCGCCGTCATCACCGAGGGGGACAAAACGTATCTCTACACCGGCTTCTGCGGCCGGGGCGACAAGAGCCGCCACGGCGCGATGTGCACGGTGCTGGAGAGCGACATGCTGACCATCGCCGAGGCCCCGGTGTTTGTGGTGCCGGGCGTGGAATACGCGGAAGGCACGGGCTATGAAGGCCACGCCTTCTTTGAGGCCTCCTCCATCCGCAAGAAGGGCGATACCTACTACTTCGTCTACTCCTCCACCCCCATGCACGAATTGTGCTACGCCACCAGTAAGTGCCCCACCGGCGGCTTCCGCTACGGCGGCGTGGTGGTCTCCAACGCCGATCTGCACATTGACACCTACAAGCCCGCCGATATGCCCGCCGTCTCCGGCAGCAACAACCACGGCGGCCTGGTGGAGGTCAACGGCCAGTGGTACATCTTCTACCACCGCCACACCAACAACCACTGGTTCAGCCGTCAGGGCTGCGCCGAGCCCGTAGTCTTCCGGGAGGACGGCTCCATCATCCAGGCGGAGATCACCTCCTGCGGCCTGAACGGCGGCCCTTTGGCGGCCGAAGGCACCTATCCGGCCTACATTGCTTGCCACCTCTTCGGCAAGGAGCCGCAGCTGATCGTCGGCAAGCCTGGCGCGCCCTGCATCACCCAGGACGGCAAGGATGGCGACAAGATTGACGGGCATATTGCGAACATCGTTGATGGCACCACCATCGGCTTCAAGTACTTCGACTGCAAGGGAGTGAAGGGCCTGCGCATCCAGACTCGCGGCTACATGAAGGGCGCTTTTGAGGTGCGCACCGCCTGGGACGGCGAGACGCTGGGCGAAATCCCCGTGGGCTATGACAACGTGTGGACGGAATCCCGCTGCGACATGGCCATTCCCGACGGCGTCCATTGCCTCTACCTGGTCTACCACGGCTGGGGGCCTGGCGCACTGAAGTGCATTACCTTCGAGACCTGATATTCTTGTGAGATTGTTACAAAAAGCAACAAATTGCTATAAAACTCTTTTCAAAACACAGCAATTCGGTTACAATGGAGTGGCCGAATATACGCGGCACGTCTGCCCGTCAGGCGCGTCCGCGTTTTATTTTCCACACACGATGGGGGAGGGATCACGATGGCAACAGAGCGCGAGATGACGCTGATCCGCCAGATGGCGGCGCTGCTGGCAGGCGATCCCGGCGCGCAGGTGCCGGAAGCGGACGGCGCGCATGCCTGGCGGCTGATCCGCTGGGAGGCGGACGTCCCCCTGACGGATGAGCAGCGCGAGGCACTGCTGGAGGGCGTGGAGGAAAGCATGGCCCCTGCCGGTGCGGCAGCCGCCTGCTTCGCCGCTGATGGCGACGTGATGACCATCATGCTGGCCCTTACCCGCTTCCCCGCCCGCGTCCACCGGGATACGGTGCTGTGGCTCTGCGCCCGCGGACTGATGGAGCATGCCTCCTACAACCTGGAGCAGGACGGCACCATGTTCATCGGCGAGGAGTTTGCCGATCCCGCCGACTGGGTCAGCCACCTGGCCCCCATGCGGGAGATTTCCGACTGGTGGAGCCGCGTTGCCCCCATCGACGGAAGCCTGGCCCGCACCCACCGCGCCCACCTGCAAACGAGCATCAAGCGCCGCCAGTATGCCAACCTGGGCGGCTATGTCTCCCGCGTCCTCCGGACGGAAACGGAGCCCGGACGCGTCTGCTTCGGCTTCATTCCCCTGGTGATCGAGGCCATCTGGAGCCAGCATGCCGAGGCCTCCCTGCGCAGCCTCACGGGGCAGCTGAACCTGAACGAAATGACTCGCCACCCCCGGGAAGCGCTGCTTTCCTGGCTGGCGTCGCTCCAGCCGGTGCTGCGCGCCTGCCCTGCGGCCATCAACGCCGCGCCCGTGGAAAGGGTGATCGAATCCATCCGCGCGGACTGCTCCCTGCCCTATTCGCAGGCAAATCTGTCCCGCTCCCTGGGGCTGACCCCCGCCTACTTCTGCCGCCTCTTCCACGAAAAGACCGGGCAGCACTTTTCCACCTTCCTCACCCGCACGCGGATGGAGAAGGCCCAGTACCTGCTCTCCGGCCCGGAGCAGATGACCCTGGCGGAGATCAGCGCCGCCTGCGGCTACCCCAACAAGAGCTACTTCTGCCAGGTGTTCAAGAAGTACACCGGCATGACCCCCGGCGAATTTGAAACTGCATACAAGGAAGTATAAATTTCTGCCATACGGATGATAATGTATTTGTCATCCGTTTTTTCGGTGAGCGAAAGATTGTGAGACGATATCGACCCGAGGAGGAAACGATCGAATGAAGCGATTTTTCCGCATCCTGTGCCTGCTGATATGCCTGACGCTGCTGCCGCTGCCCTCTCCGGCAGAAACGGCGGAGGCTCCCGCGCCGGACGTGCGGGTGCTGCTGCGTCGCCTGAACCTGACCGACCGCGCTGACCTCACCCTGGACGGCTCCTACACCGCCGCCATGGACGGCCGGGTGCAGATGTCCTTCCCCAGGGGTGCCGAGGTGACGGTGCTCATCCGCGAAGGCGAACTGTACCTGTTCTACGCGGGCTTCAGCCTGCGGGTGGGCGATGAGATCACCTTCCAGCGCAACCAGAGCGACGCAACCGTCAACGGCCTGCGCTTTGAAAAGGCCGGGAGCCTCTACCCCGGCACGCTGCGCCTGACCATCGAGGATGGCCTGCTGCGGCCTGTCCTCACCATCAACGTGGAGGAATACCTGCTGGGCGTGGTGCCCTACGAAATGAGTGAGTACTTCCCCCTGGAGGCCCTCAAGGCCCAGGCGATCTGTGCCCGCACCTATGTGCTGTCCAAGATCGGCAGCAGCAGGGACTACGATGTGGTGGACACCACCAACGATCAGGTCTTCAAGGGCGTGAACTACACCTACACCAACGCCATGCGCGCCGTCCGCGAAACCGCCGGCGTGGTGGGCACCTACAAGGGGAAGCTGGCCATTTGCTATTACAGCGCCTCCAACGGCGGACAGACGGAACTGGTGGGCAATGTCTGGAGCGGCCGGGGTGACTGGGGCTACTACCAGATGGTGGACGACCCCTACGACCTGGAGAACCCCGAGAGCATCGTCCGCCGGGTGCAGATCCCCCGCGAGGGGCAGGTCAGCAGCCGATTTCTGTCGGTGATTGCGCCCTATATCCTGCCGGAAATGGCAGCCCAGGGCTTCCTGCCCTCCCAGGACGCGCTGCGCATCGACCGCATCACCATGATGTCCCTGGGTGGCGCGGGCCTGGAGCCCCCCAGCCGCTACATGACCGAAGTAACCATGACGCTGGAGTGGTCCGGCAAGCGGATGGAGGTTCCCGCAACGCCCGCACCCACGGCCACGCCGGAGGCGGAGTTCTACTTCTTCGCCACGCCGACCCCCACGGCCACGCCCATGCCCACCGCAACTCCCGTCCCCACCGTGACCCCGCCGCCTGTCGCCGTGCTGACGGACTTCATCCCCGCTGCGCAGCCCCTGACGATCACCGTCCCGCTTTTCCCGGAGGCCGTGCGCACGCTGGGCCTGTCCATCTCCGGCGCGGACAACGAAATGCTCTCCATTCAGGAGACGGATACGCACTACATCCTGGAGGCCCGCCGCTACGGCCACGGCGTCGGCATGAGCCAGCGCGGCGCGCAGTGGATGGCCGGGCAGTACGGCAAGACCTGCGAGGAGATCATGGCCTTCTACTACCCGGGCCTGACGCTGACCCGCCTGCAAAGCGGTCAGGCGGCTCTGCCCACGCCTCCGCCGGTGCTGGCTGCAACACCCGCGCCGCCCGCCACCCCCACGCCCCGGCCCACCCTCATGCCCGTCACCACGACGAATCTGCCCGAGGGCGCGTACCTGGCCAAGGTGATGCACATCGACGACGACTCCTCCCTCAACCTGCGCGCCGAGCCCACCCAGAGCGCCGAGATCCTCCGCCGGCTGTACAAGCATCAGCAGCTGATCGTGCTGGAAACCTGCGAGGACCCTGCCTGGGTGAAGGTCCGGACCGACGTGATGGAGGGCTATGTGATGGCGTCCTTCCTGGAAACGGTGGAGGCCGCATCTCCCACGCCTGCACCTACCCATTGACAACCTAAGAGCCGCCGCACGTCTCCATCCGTGCGGCGGCTCTGTTTATGCGCTTTACTCAGCGGGGGTCTCAGGGGCTTCCTCAGCGGGCAGGGGCTCGTCGTCCGCGGGCTCCTCAGCCGCAGCCTTGCCGATCAGGCCGCCGGTGGACACATCGCGAAGCATCTTCGGGATGTCCAGGCCGACCGCTTCCTTCACGGCCTCGAAGGTCTGCAGCATGGTGCCGGTGGTGTCGCGCACCATGGCGGACGCGCCGCCCTCGCCGAACATGACGATCTTGCCCGTGCGGCTCAGAGGCTCGGACACGGCGCGGGCCATTTCGGGCAGGCGCTCGATGACCATCTGCATCATGGCGGCCTGGCCGTACTGCTTCATGGCCTCGGCCTTCAGTCGCATGGCCTCGGCTTCGGCCTCGCCCTTCATGCGGATGGCTTCGGCTTCCTTTTCGGCCAGGAGGTACTGGGCCTCCGCGTCCTTCTGGGCCATGACCAGGCGGGCCTCCGCCTCCTTGGCGGTGCGGAACAGCTCGGCCTCGGCGCGGGTCTGGATCACGGCGCGCTCGGCCTCCACCTGGGCGATCTTTGCATCGCGCTCTGCCTGGGCGCGCTCGCGGATCTCGATGGACAGCTTCTCGCGCTGAATCTGCACCTGCTGGGCCTGCAGCTCGGTTTCCTTCTGCAGACGGATCAGCTCGGCCTCGGCGCGCTCGGTTTCCAGCTGCTTACGGCTGTTTTCCTGCTGCACCTGGTAGGCCAGGTCGGCCTCTGCCTTGGCGCGATCCTGCTCGGCGCGGAACTGGGCGCGGCGCAGCTCCAGCTCCTTGTCCTGCTCGGCGATCTGCGCGCGGGCCTGGGTGCGGGCCAGGTTGCCCTCCTGCTCAGCCTGGGACTGGCGGATGAGCGTATCGCGCTCGGCCTCGGCGCGGGCGATGTCCGCATCGCGCTTCTTTTCCGCAATGTTCTTCACCGCCAGGGTATCCAGCACGCCATTGTTGTCGGAGAAATTCTGGATGGTGATGTTGACGATCTCCAGGCCCATGTTGCGCATGTCGGCCGTGGCGGCGTTCTGGGTCTCAGTGGCGAACTTGTCGCGGTTCTGCACCAGGTCGGAGATGGTCATGCGGCCGATGATCTCGCGCATGTTGCCCTCCAGCACCTGCATGGCAACCGCAGCGATCTCCTGCTGCGTCCAGCCCAGGAACTGCTCAGCGGCAGTGGCCACGCTGGTTTCGTCAGAGCCAATCTTGATGTTGGCCACGCCGTCCACCAGCACGCCGATGTACTCCTGCGAGGGCACAGGCTGGGTGGTCTTGATGTCCACCTGCATGATGCCCAGGTTCAATTTATCCACGCGCTCGAAGAAGGGAATGACGAAGGTCGCGCCGCCGCGCACGATGCGGTAGCCGAACTTCTTCGTGCTCTCCTCGCCCTCGGCGTTGGTGACCTTATACTTCTTGCGGCGACCCGAAACGATCAGTGCCACATTCGGCGGCACCTTGACATAGTTGCACATGAAGATGATGACGAGGATCAGCGCGACGATCACGCCGATTATCAGGCCAAGATTCTGCGTCAGGAATTCCATGAACCAAACTCCTTTCATATCCAGCCCTGCGGATGGAGCCACCGGGCCTTGTTCCCTTTGTATGCAGCTTCCTGCTGCTGATTTCATGATACCATATTGCGCCCTGTCCTGCAAGTCAGCGCAGCGTCCCCAGGGATGCTTTGGAGCACGCAAAGCGACATTTGAGGAAAAAGCCGTTTTTCGCGCCCAACATCCGACGCGTTTGTGGTACTATATGGGCAGACGCGTCTGACCCCGAGGAAAGGAGGTGCCCCATGATCGACCCGATGCTGCTGGAGGAAGCAGCCCCTCGCCTGCTCAGGTGGGCATGGGGCAAAACCGGCTGCCGCGAACAGGCGGAGGATCTGGCCCAGGAGGTGTGGCTGCAGTACCTCTCCGCCGCCAGACGGGAGGAAGCCGCAGGCAATGCCCTGCACGAGCCGGAGCGCCTGCTGTGGAAGGTGGCCCGCTTCGTGTGGCTCAAGCGCCTGCGGCAGCTGACTGCCCACCGCACGCAGCCCCTGGACGAAACGCACCCCGACCCCCGCGATTTCGCCGCCGAGATGGCCGACAGCGCCGAGGAAACCCGTCTGGCTGCCTGGGTGCGTCAGCAGGTGATGAACCTGAGCCGATTGCAGCGGGAGGCGATGGTGCTTTACTACGTCCGCCAGCTGCCCCAGCGGGAAATCGCCCGCAGGCTCGGCGTCTCCGAAGGCACGCTGCGCTGGCACCTCTTTGAAACCCGCAAGAAGCTCAGGGAAGGAGCAAACGATATGAACGCAACTGAATTTGTCTATACCCCCCGCACGCTGCACATGGGCATCAACGGCCAGGACACGCCGAACAACGCCGTCAACCGCATCCGGGAGAGCCTGCTGATGCAGAACATCTGCTGCGCCTGCTATGAGGCGGGCCGCACCGCCCAGGAGCTGGCGGAAATGCTGGGCGTGGCCCGCCCCTACATCGAGCACGACCTGCAATGGCTCACGGAGCAGGAGCTGCTGCGGGAACGCGGCGGACGGTACTACACGGACTTCCTCATCATGACCAGCCGTCAGGAGGAGGACATGCTCCGCGTGTTCGAGCGGTACAAGCCGACCCTCTGCGACACGATCACCGGGCATCTGCTGACGCACGAGCAGACCATCCGCGATATTGGATTCATCGGCTGCGACAGGCCGATGAACAAACTTCTGTGGCTCCTGATCTACCGCTTCTGCTGCCATCTGCCCATGCCCGCAGAGACCCCGGAGCCGCCCATCCGCCCCGATGGCGGCAAGTACTGGCCCATGGGCTTTGACCGTACCGAGCCCCTCGCCGGGCTGCGCAAGGACTTTGCCTACAATGGCAGCATGTGCAACGACGGCTTCTACTGGTTCGGGCTGCATAACTTCGGCCAGAGCGAGATCGAGGACATGATGGATGCGTGGACGCCGGAGTACAAGGCGCTGCGGATACTGCTGGAAAAGCTGATCCACGCGGGCTTCGATCCCGCCTGCGTGACGGAAAACGAGCAGTTCACCCTTGCGCAGCTGATCGAAAAGGGCTTTGTCATCAAGCAGGATGCGGTACTCAGTCCGAACTTCGTCATCTTCACCAAAGCGCAGTACGACCGTCTGTACCATGAGATCTTCCGGCCGCTGGCCGACGCGCTCCAGCCGGAGCTCCGTCGCCTCGCCGATGACCTGCACAGCGTCGCTGCCGCCATCCTGCCCCCGCACCTGACGCATCTGGCGGCCCTCGCCCAGTCCCAGGCCCAGCACGACGTGGCCTTCACCACCGAGCTCCTCGCCTGCCACGACGGCACCCTCTACCACCCCGTCAGCAAGCGCGACGGTGAATTTCTGACCCTGGCATATATCCACCACATCTGAGGCAACACAAACGCGCCCCCCGGCTTTGGCGGCTGGGGAGGCGCGTTCATATATGATGATTACTTGCTGGACTCGCGGGTGTAGTTGAGCAGGCCGCCGCACAGGATGCAGCCCTTCTGGCGCTCGGTCAGGGGGAGCAGCACCTTGTAGTCCTCGTTCTTGGTGGCGTTATGCAGGACGAATTCCTCGCTGCCAGCCTCCACCAGGGCGCGCACGCCGGGCAGGGTCAGCTCGTCAGCGAAGTCGATGCGGTCGTAGTCCGCCTCGTCCGCGAAGGTCATGGGCAGGATGCCATTGTTGATGAGGTTCGCCTGATGGATGCGGGCGAAGCTCTTCGCGATGACCGCGCGGATGCCCAGGTACAGGGGCACCAGCGCCGCGTGCTCACGGCTGGAGCCCTGGCCGTAGTTGCTGCCGGCGACCAGGATACCGCCGCCCTCCGCCTTGGCGCGGGCCGGGAAATCCTTGTCCACGGGGGTGAGGCAGAAGTCGCTCAGGTACGGCACATTGCTGCGGAAGGGCAGGAGCTTCGCGTCGGAGGGCGCGATGTGGTCGGTGGTGATGTTGTCCTCCATCTTGAGGAGCACCTTGCCGCTCACGTCCGCCGGGAGGGCCTTGCCCATCGGGAAGGGCTTGATGTTGGGGCCGCGCACGACCTCGACCGTGTCCTCCATGCCGGGTTCAACGGGCGGGATGATCAGGTTGTCGTTCACGTCGAACTGCTCAGGCAGCGGAATCTCCAGGTCGATATCCAGGCAGCGGGGGTCGGTCAGCACGCCGGTCAGGGCGGTGACGGCCGCCGTCTCGCAGGAGACGAGGTAGATGCCCGCGCTCTTGGTGCCGCTGCGGCCGAAGAAGTTGCGGTTGTTGGTGCGGACGGAGATGGCGTTGGACTTGGGCGCCTGACCCATGCCGATGCAGGGGCCGCAGGCAGATTCCAGAATGCGCGCGCCCGCCGCGATCATGTCCGCCAGCGCGCCGTTGCGGGCCAGCATCGTCAGCACCTGCTTGGAGCCGGGGCCGATGACCAGACTCACGTCGGGATGGACGGACTTGCCCTTGAGGATCCGGGCCACGCGCATCATATCCGTGTAGGAGGAGTTGGTGCAGGAGCCGATGAACACCTGATCGACCTTGATGGGGCCGCATTCCTCGACGGTCTCGACGATGTCGGGCATGTGGGGCTTGGCGACGAGGGGCACAAGGGTGTTCAGGTCGATCTCGACGATCTCGTCGTAGGTCGCGTCGTCGTCCGCCTTCAGCTCCGTCCAGTCCGCCTCGCGGCCCTGCGCCTTCAGGAACGCGCGGGTCACGTCGTCAGAGGGGAAGATGGAGGTGGTCGCGCCCAGCTCAGCGCCCATGTTGGTGATGGTGGCACGCTCGGGGACGGTCAGGGTCTTGACGCCCTCGCCGATGTACTCCATCACCTTGCCCACGCCGCCCTTGACGGTCAGGCGGCGGAGGACCTCCAGGATGATGTCCTTGGCGGCCACGCCATAGGGCAGCTTGCCAGTCAGCTTGATGCCCACGACCTTGGGGCAGCTGAGGTAGTACGCGCCGCCGCCCATGGCGACTGCCACGTCCAGGCCGCCCGCGCCGATGGCCAGCATGCCGATGCCGCCGCCGGTGGGGGTGTGGGAGTCGGAGCCCAGCAGGGTGTAACCGGGCACGCCGATGCGCTCCAGCTGCACCTGATGGCAGATGCCGTTGCCGGGCTTGGAGCAGTAGATGCCGTGCTTCTTCGCCACCGTCTGGATGAACTGGTGGTCGTCGGCGTTTTCGAAGCCGGTCTGCAGGGTGTTGTGGTCGATATAGGCGACAGACTTCTTGGTCTTCACACGGTCCACGCCCATGGCCTCAAACTGCAGATACGCCATGGTGCCGGTGGAGTCCTGGGTAAGGGTCTGGTCGATGCGGATGGAGATCTCCGTGCCGGGGATGAGCTCGCCGGAGAGCAGATGCGCGGCGAGGATTTTCTGCGTAAGGTTCATAAGAGGCTTCCTCCTGTATGCAGCAATGTTACTTTCCTATCATAGCCCATGGACGAAGGTGCGTCAACCGATTCCGGGCGAAAAAACATAGGAAATACCCACAGGGCTTGACGGGGAACGGGAGAAAGGTGTATGCTTTCATTACCAGATATGAGAAAGAGGTGCTTTCCCATGAAGAGACTCATGGCTATTCTGCTGGCTGCGCTGGCGCTGTTTTCTGTGGCGTTTGCTGCTGAACCCATTGACCTGACAACGTACACCGATGCAGAGCTGGATGCGCTACGGCTGCAGGTGGCGGAGGAAATCCGCGCCCGCGCGTCGGCGAATGTGCCGGAGAATCCCGCGGCGGATTTCAGGTATGTGTCCAATGGCAGGGAGGTGCGGATTGTTGAGTACATCGGCAATAGCGGCAACGTCTACATCCCTGATGAGATCGATGGCGTACCGGTGACGCAGATTTTTGACGATCTGTTCAATGGGAGTGTCAACGTTGATTTTGACGCTCTGCTTAACGGCAGTGAATTGGGACTTCACAGTATTCGGCTTCCCGCTAAACTGGTCAGCATCGGCGAGGATGCCTTCCATTCTACCTTCTTTCTTGAGCATGAGCTGGTAATGCCCAAGACGCTGAAATCCATCGATATGTGTGCATTCTGGTCCAGCAGCATCCCCGGCTTGGTTCTGCAATCAGATTGCGAGCTGTCTCAATATGCCTTTGCTTACAGCGAATTGAAGTTCTGCTATATCCGCGAAGGAGCCGCTGTCGAACTGGGGCCTGCCGTCTTTACAGACACACCCATGGAGGTAGCCGTCATCCCGGCGGATGTGACCCAGATCAGCAGCAGCGTCTTTGACAGCTGCAACAACCTCACCGTCTACTGCCCCGCGGGCTCCTACGCCGAGCAGTATTGCAAGGAGAACTTCATCGTCTGCGACACCGCCAACTACGA
>JBGVOA010000465.1:0-1444 GCA_045126095.1 Christensenellales bacterium
GGAACCCTCGGTGTGGCCCTTGAGGTCAACAACCGTCACTTCCACGCCGCCCAGGTCGAACACCTGGCCGATCGCCAGCGGCTTCAGCGGACACAACCGCAGACCATACTTCTCCAGATGCTCCTTCGCATATCCGGCGAACATATCATGCAGGGCGAAATCCGCCGGATGCATCCACGCCTCATCGAAAAAAGCGTTGCCGAAGATGTGGTCGCCGTGTCCGTGGGTGTTGACCACGGTGACCGGCAAGTCCGTCAGGCTGCGAACGATCTCCGCCAGATCCTCATAGCCGTTGGCGGTATCCACCAGCAGCGCTTTTTCGCCGCCGGTGATCAGATAGCAGGTGCTCTCGCCCGCATCGTCAATCAGCCAGACATTCGGCCGGATCTGCTGAATCTTTGCGCGTTCATAAGCCATTTTCAAAATCCCCCTTAGCACCATAAACCAAATTCCGAATCCCGAATTTACAGAGACCCGTCCCAGGTATCCACCTTTTCCTTCTTCATTTCCTCTTCGTCAAACCAGCGGGTGGTCACGCACTTTGACTCCGTATAGAACCGGAACGCATCCTTGCCATGGCAATGCAGATCGCCAAAGAAGCTGTTCTTGTGCCCGCTGAAGGGGAACACGCCGATGGGCACCGGAATGCCCACGTTCACGCCGACCATGCCGCCGTCCGTCCGCTTGGCGAACTCACGGGCATAATAGCCGGACTGGGTGAAAATAACGCTGCCGTTGGCGAAGGGATTCCGGTTCATCATCGCCAGGCCTTCCTCGAAGTCCTTCACGCGCTTGATGCACAGCACCGGGCCGAAGATCTCGCGAGCACCCACCTCCATCTCCTCCGTCACATGGTCGAAGATGGTGTGGCCGATGTAGTAGCCGTCCTCGTAGCCCTCCACCACGACGTCGCGGCCGTCCAGCACCAGCTTCGCCCCCTCATCGACGCCGCCCTGAATGCGGGCCAGGATGCGCTCCATGTGGGCCTTGTTGCCCACAGGGCCGAGGTTGCTGGACTTGTCATAGGCCGGGCCGACCTTCTGCTGCTTGCACAGGCGGACGAGTTCCGCCACCAGTTCGTCCGCGATGGATTCCTCCGCCACCACCACCGACAGGGCCATGCACCTTTCGCCCGCGCAGCCGAACGCGCTGTTCATGATGCCCGCCGCCGTGCGGCCGATAGGCGCGTCCGAGAGCACCAGCGCGTGGTTCTTGGCCTCGCACAGGCACTGGACACGCTTGCCATTCGCCGCCGCTGTGGCGTACACATGGCGGCCCGTGTTGGTGCTGCCCACGAAGGTGATGCCGCGCACGTCCGGGTGGGTCAACAGGGTGGAGGCGACCTCCGTCTCGCAGGGAACGATGTTGAACACGCCGTCCGGCACTCCGGCTTCCTTGTAGAGCGCAGCGATTTTGAGGCAGGTCAGCGGCGTAGTGGGAGCAG
>JBGVOA010000466.1:0-2237 GCA_045126095.1 Christensenellales bacterium
GGTCTCCTTGACCAGGTGGCGGCGGTTGGAGGTGGCCACGATCAGCACGTTTGTCGGGCGGGTTTCCACGCCGCCCTCGATGACCGCCTTGAGGAACTTGTACTCCACTTCGTGCTCCTCAAAGGAAAGGTCGTCGATGAAGATCATGAAGCGGTAATTGCGGTTCTTCACCTGGGCGATGACCTTCGACAGCAGCCCGAACTGGTGCTTGTAGATCTCGATCATCCTCAGGCCCTGCTCGTAATACTCGTTCAGCACGGCCTTGACGGAGGTGGACTTGCCCGTGCCGGCGTCGCCGTAAAGGAGCATATTGTTGCAGCTGCGGCCCTCGACGAAGGCGACGGTGTTGTCGCGCAGGGTCTTCTTCTGCGTTTCGTAGCCGATGAGATCGGAAAGCACCACACGGTCGATGTTGTTGATGGCGGTGAGGCTGCCGCTGTCATCCAGGCGGAAGGCGCGGTTCAGGCCGAACATGCCCACGCCCCAATCGCGGTAGTGGCTTGTGACGGCGGCGAAGACCTCATCGGCGGACTGCGCCGCGTCGATGGCTGCGGACAGCGCCTGCACCCGCTCGGAGACAGTACGGTAGTACATCTGCGCCTTCTTGGGGATGGCGGTGTAGTGCGTCAGGACGGAGAAGCAGTCGATGCCCAGGTCGGCTTCGATGGCGCTGAAGTCGAAGTCGAACAGCCGCTTGAACACCGCGAAATCCGCCTTCGCGAAATGGTTGACGCTGCCGCCCTCGGTGGCGCCGACGCGCTCGCAGGTCAGCGAGAAGCTGTTCTCGTTCGTCATCAGCAGGAAGGTCAGGTAATTCTGCCACAGGTTGTGGTTGAAGCCATACACCGTAGCCAGGTCGAGCAGGCGCTTGACCTCGGTATAAATGCGGCTGATCAGGGCGGGCTTGTCCGATGCGGCGGATTCCCAGTCGCGGAAGATGTCCGCCAGGCGGCTGAGGATCGCGTCTTCGCCCAGGTTGGAGTAAAGCAGGAGCTTGGCTGTTTCGCGGTACATGGATAAGTATCCTTTCTGAGGGGCTTTAACGGAATGTCGCCTGCACAGCCCAAACGAGCCATGCAGGCGTAATATGCACATCAGATGCGCTTGATGATCTCCTCGGTCATCTGCTTGCAGCCGATGGGCGTGATGCCGGAAGAGCCCACGATATCCGCCGTGCGGACGCCGTCCTCCAGCACCTTGTCGATCGCCTTCTCGATGCAGTCCGCCTCGTCCATCATGTCGAAGGCGTAGCGCAGCATCATCGCGGCGGACAGCACGGTGGCGATGGGGTTGGCCTTGTCCTGGCCGGCGATATCCGGGGCGGAGCCGTGGATGGGCTCGTACAGGCCGCGGGTCGTCGCGCCCAGGGACGCGGAGGGCAGCATGCCGATGGAACCGGTGATCTGGCTGGCCTCGTCGGACAGGATGTCGCCGAACATGTTGCTCGTGACTACCACGTCAAACTGGCTGGGACGGCGCACCAGCTGCATGGCGGCGTTGTCCACCAGCATGTCGGTGCAAGTCACGTCCGGGTACTCCTCAGCGATGCGGTGGACGGTTTCACGCCACAGACGGCTGGTTTCCAGGACGTTGGCCTTGTCGATGGAGATAACGTTCTTGCGGCGCTTGCGGGCTGCCTCGAAGGCGGCGCGGGCGATGCGCTCCACCTCCATCACGCTGTAGGCCTCGGTATCCCAGGCCTCGGGGCCGTACTTGCCCTCGCGGCGGCCGCGCTCACCGAAGTAGATGCCGCCGGTCAGCTCGCGCACCATCATCAGGTCGAAGCCCTGGGCGACGATGTCGGCGCGCAGGGGGCACTCGTCCTTCAGGGCGGGGTAGAGCTTCGCCGGGCGCAGGTTGGTGTACAGGCCCATGGCTGCGCGGATGCCCAGCAGGCCCTTTTCCGGGCGGACTGTAGCGGGCAGGGTGTCCCACTTGGGGCCGCCCACTGCGCCCAGCAGCACGGAGTCAGCCGCCAGACACCCGTCGACAGTCTCCTGGGGCAGGGGATTGCCGGTGGCGTCAATGGCCGCGCCGCCGATCAGATAGGGGGTGAAGGTGAACGTGTGGCCGAACTTTTCAGCGATAACCTCCAGCACCGCAACGGCGCTGTCCACGATTTCCGGGCCGATGCCGTCGCCGCGGAGCAGGGCGATGTTCTTTTCCATGGGGATGTACCTCCCTTTGTTTGTTGGTAGGGCGGGCGAGCATTGCTCGCCCCTACGGACAATATGGTC
>JBGVOA010000467.1:0-2292 GCA_045126095.1 Christensenellales bacterium
TCATCGCGCGGCTGGACAAGCTGCGCAAGCACCAGCTGGGCGCGTTTGTCATCCGCACGCTGGAATTCCTGCGCAAGGGCGGCCGCATCGGCCTGGTGGAGGGCGTGGTCGGCACGCTGCTGAAGATCAAGCCCGTGATCCACGTCAACGATGACGGCGTGTACGCCACCCTGATCAAGGCCCGCGGCTTCTCCCGTGCGCTGGAAAACATGCAGGAGGAGTTTTTCCGCCGCTTCCAGGGGCGCAAGGTGCGCGTGGCCATCGTCCACGGCAATGCCGAGGCCGAGGCCCAGTCCCTGCTGGAGGTCTTCCGCAGCCGGCTGGAGGTCGCCTCCGGCTTCGTCAGCCCCGTCAGTCCCGCCCTGGCCATCCATACCGGCCCTGGCCTGCTGGGCGCAATCGTTCAGTACGCCGATTGACCCCATAACATATGCTGGCGCGTTCCCCATCACATAGGGAACGCGCCAGCCTTCATATCATCACAGACTTCCGGTCTGTTTTCGGGACACGGTCGTCTTGATCATTCCGACTCCTGGTCTGTTTCTTCCGTGTCAACCACCAGTTTGGTGACCAGCGCCCGCTCAATGCGATGATCCTCGATAAGCTCCACCTGAATGTGCAGCCCGTGGCATTCCAATTCCGGCGTGCTGCCATCCTCCGGGATGGTGGTGAACTGGCTGAAGATCAGGCCTCCCAGGGTGTCGTAGTCCTCCTCCAGAGGCAGCTCCACATCCAGCGCTTCCGCCACATCGTCCAGGGTCGCCTGTCCGGAAATGCGCCAGGTATTCTCGTCCACCTGAACGATCTCGGCTTCTTCCTTGGGGTCGAATTCGTCGTAGATGTTGCCGACGATCTCCTCCAGCAGGTCCTCCATGGTGACGATGCCGCTCATGCCGCCGTATTCGTCCACGACAATGGCCATGTGGATCTTCTTCGTCTGCATATTGCGGAAGAGCTGATCTGCCGGTACGGTCTGGGGGACGAAGTAGGCCTCGCGGAGCATCTCACGCAGGGTGCGCGGCTTCTCCGCCTGCATGTTGAGCAGGAAAACACGTGTGTTGAGGGTGCCGATGATGTCGTCGCGATCCTCATTGTAGACCGGGAAGCGGCTCAGGCCCGTTTCGCGGATCGTCTGCAGGATCACATCCCACTCTTCCTCCACCCAGACGCAGGTCACGTCGGTGCGGTGGGTCATCACGTCCTCGGCGGAGAGGTTGTTGAACTCGAAGATGTTCTCGATCATCTCCTTCTCCGTCTCCTCGATGGTGCCGGCTTCCTCGCCCATGTCCACCATCATGCGGATGTCCTCCTCGGTGACCTCCTCGTCCTCAGCATCCGGGTCAATCCCCATCATCCACAGCAGCAGGTTTGTGATGGCAGACAGCAGCCAGACGATCGGGGTAAAAACGAAGGACAGGAAGCTGACCATCCCCAGGCCCATGCGCGCCACTCTTTCCGGCGCGTACATGCCAAGGCGCTTGGGAACCATCTCACCCAGAACCAGGAAGAAGAAGGACAGGATGAGCGTCACAAGGATGACGCTGACATTCTCCGGAAGGCCAATCAGGCCCTTGAACGCATTGGCTGCATATGCGGCACCCGTAAAGCCCGCCAGCGTGATGCACACCTGGATGGTCGAAAGAAATTTATTCGGGGATTCGTTCAGCTTCAGCAGCTTTGACGCGGTCTTGTCGCCCTCCTCGGCGTCATGCCGCAGCTTTGCCTCGTTGAGGGAAAGCACGGCCACCTCCGTCGCAGCAAACCAGCCATTCACAAGAATGAGCACCAATTGAAGCAGTAGCGGCCCCCATGGGTCAGGCACAAAGATCTCCTCCTTTGATATAGCCTGCCCGCTTTTGCAGGCATTGGCATATTATTGATATTATAGCACATCCATGCACGAATTGCAATGCCATCCATACAAAAACAGGAGCGCGCTCAACGCACGCCCCTGCTGTTTGACATGTCTCAGTAGCCGGTGTTCATCAGGTTGATGAAGCTGGCAGGCAGCGCAAAGATCATGCGCTGGGGCCAGGAGAACAGCGTGGTGTAAACATTGGCGAACCAGTTGGCGAAGTCCGCATCGCTCAGTTCGGCCGGACGCACCACATTGCCGGTCATGATGGAGTCGGACGCTTCGCCAGAGGAGCACTGCAGGTTGATGGTCAGGTACTCCTTGCCGTCCACGCTGAAGGTGATGGCATTGCGCTCGCCGAAATCAATGCCGTTGAAGATGGTGTCGCTGCTCATCTCCACCTTGATGTTGATGGTGTCCACCACCTCGGAGCTTTC
>JBGVOA010000468.1:0-13172 GCA_045126095.1 Christensenellales bacterium
CTGCATCTTGCCGTCGGTGACGTAGGAACCGGCGATGATACCGGCGCCGGTGATCTTCATGACCGCGCGCACCTCGGCGTGGCCCAGGATGACCTCCTTGAACTCGGGGGCGAGCAGACCCTTCATGGCCAGCTCCATATCCTCAATGGCCTTGTAGATGACCGTGTACAGGCGGACGTCCACCTTCTCGCGGGCCGCAACCTCGCGGGCGGAGTTGTCCGGACGGACGTTGAAACCGATGATGATGGCGTTGAAGGCGGAGGCCAGGTTGACGTCGTCCTTGGTGATGGCGCCAGCCGCGCTGTGCAGCACGCGCACACGCACCTCGTCGTTGGTCAGCTTCTCCATCGCCTGCTTCACAGCCTCGACAGAGCCCTGCACGTCGGCCTTGATGATCAGGTTCAGGGTCGTGATCTTGCCAGCCTCCAGGTTGGAGAACAGGTTCTCCATGGACATCTTGGCCATGGACGCCTCGCGGGAAGCACGCAGCTTCTCCTTGCGCTCCTCAGCAACCTGACGGGACAGGTGGTCGTCGCCAACAGCGATCATCTCGTCGCCAGCGGAGGGCACCTCGTCGAAGCCCATGATCTCCACGGGCATGGAGGGGCCAGCCTCCTTGACCTTCTCGCCCTTGTCGTTGATCAGCGCACGCACGCGACCGGAGGCCATACCGGCGACGATGTTGTCGCCCACGCGCAGGGTACCATTCTGCAGCAGAACGGTCGCCAGCGGGCCACGGCCCTTGTCCAGCTTCGCCTCGACGATGACGCCGCGGCCCAGACGGTTGGGGTTGGCGCGCAGCTCCATGGTCTCAGCCTGCAGCAGCACCATCTCCAGCAGCTCGTCGATACCCTCGCCGGTGTGCGCGGACACGGGCACCACGATCGTGTCGCCGCCCCAGTCTTCGCAGACGATGCCGTAGTTGGTCAGGTCCTGCTTGACGCGCTCGGGGTTGGCGGTGGGCTTATCCATCTTGGTCACAGCCACGATGATCGGCACCTCGGCCGCCTTGGCGTGGTTGATGGACTCGACGGTCTGGGGCATGACGGAGTCGTCCGCCGCCACGACCAGGATGGCGATATCGGTCGCCTGGGTGCCGCGGGCACGCATGGCGGTGAAGGCCTCGTGGCCGGGGGTATCCAGGAAGGTGATCTGACGGTCGTCCACCTTGACGGTGTACGCGCCGATGTGCTGGGTGATGCCGCCAGCCTCGCCGTCGGTGACGCGGCTCTTGCGGATGTAGTCCAACAGGGAGGTCTTGCCGTGGTCGACGTGGCCCATGATGGTCACGACCGGCGGACGGGACATCAGGTTGTCGTCGGTATCCTCGAAGTCCTCGGCGGTCAGCTGCTCCTCAGCCGTCTGCTCAGCCTTCCTCTCCAGCGTGATCTCAAAGTCCGCACAGACCAGGCTGGCGGTATCGAAGTCGATCTCGGAGTTGATGGTGGCCATGTTGCCCAGCAGGAAGAGCTTCTTGATGATCTCGCCGCTGGTCTTGCCGATCTTCTCGCACAGGTCGCGCACCACGATGGTGTCGCCGGCCATGTAGGCGGTCTCGATCTTGATGGGGGCCATCATCTGCTGCGCGGACACCTTCTTCTGGCGGCCGCGGCGACCGCCGCGCACCACATCGTCGTCGTATCCGCTGTAGCCAGCGTCACGGGAGAGCTGCTTGCGGTTGCGCGCGATGTGCTCCGGATCGTGCTGGCGGACGTAATTCTTCTTGTTGGGATCGTAGTTGGAGACGCGCTCCTTGCCCGTGCTCTGGGGGATATCCGGCACAGCGGGCTTGGGACGGCTCATGCCGCCGCCCATGGGGCGACCACCGGGGCCGCCGGCGGGACGCTGACCGAAGCCGCCCTGCGGACCCTGGGGACGGGGGGCGCCCATACCAGGACGCGGGCCCTGCTGACCGGGCGCACCCTGAGGACGGGGCTGGAACGTGCCATTGCCCTGCGGACGCGGGCCCATGGGACGCGGGCCCTGACCGGGTGCGCCCTGGGGACGGGGCTGGAACGTGCCGTTGCCCTGCGGACGCGGGCCCTGACCGGGCGCGCCCTGGGGACGGGGCTGGAACGTGCCATTGCCCTGCGGACGCGGGCCCTGGGGACGGGCGCCCTGCTGGCCCTGCGCACCCTGCTGGGGGCGGGGCTGCACGGGACGCGGCGGACGGATCACGTTGGGAGCCAGGCCCACAGGCTGCTGGGGCACACCAACGCCGGGGCGGCTGATGATCTGGCCGATGGCGGGGCGCTTGGGCTCCTCCGCCTTGGGGGCGGGCTTGGGCTGCTCGGCGGCAGGCTTGGCCTCAGCTGCGGGCTTGGGTTCCGCCACGGGCTTGGCCTCGGCAGCGGGCTTGGGTTCCGCCACGGGCTTGGTCTCGGCAGCGGGCTTGGGTTCGGCCACAGGCTTCACCTCGGCAGCAGGCTTTTCGACGGGCTGCGCGGGCTTTTCGGCAGCAGGCTCGGCAGCGCGGGGCGCTTCGGCGGGCTTGGGCTGCTCCTTCTTGGTCTCCTGGGGCTTCTCCTCGGCCTTGGGCGCAGCCTTGGCGGCTTCCGCCTGCTTGCGGGCTGCCTTAGCACGGGCGGCCTCCGCAGCAGCGGCGTCCACCTGCGCCTGCTCGTCCGCATCCAGCATCACATAGGCACGGGACTGGTCGGAGAGCTTCTTCTGCTGCTCCTGGCGCTTCTTTTCTTCCTCGCGCTCCTGGTCAGCGGTGACAAGGAGCTTCTCCGCCGCCTTGAGGGACTGCAGCAGGCCCTCGGCGTTCTGGCGCATGCGGGCCGCTTCATCCCGCGCGCTGGCCGTCTCGGCAGCCAGCTCCTTGGTTGCATCCTTCAGTTTCACTTTCGTCATTCGACGCTTGCACCCCCGCTATGAATTGGCAATTCGTTATGCTTCATCTTCCGTACGCCGGTGGTATCCGCCGGACCCGAAAGCTGTTGTCTGATCTGGTTGGCCAGTCCGCCTTTGAGGACGGCCATGGCGACGCCGGGCTTGCCGGTCGCCTCGTGGAGCAGCCCCTGCGGGAGCCGCACCAGCGTGACGGCTGCGTGCTGGCACGCGCCATCGTATTTATCCTGCGTGGCGGCGGACGCACCTTCGTCCATCAGCAGCACGCCGCAGTTGCCCGCGCGGATGGTTTTGAGGCACCCATCCTCGCCGAACACTGCCTGACGCGCCCTGACGCACAGGCCCATCAGCCCGCGCAGCCGACCCAGCTGCTGTTCGTTCACTCGTCCGCCTCCGTAGGAGCGGGCAGGTTTGCCAGCTCGGTCTTGAGAGCTTCGGCCACCTCGGCCGTCAGCTGCACCTGAAGCTGGCGCTCCAGCTGCTTCTGCTTGATGGCGCGCATCAGGCAGCTCTCCTGGCGGCAGACGTAGGCGCCGCGGCCGGGCTTCTTGCCCACCGGGTCCATGGAGACGGCGCCGTCAGGCGCGCGCACCACGCGGATCAGCTCGCGCTTGGGCTTGCTCTCACGGCAGCCCACGCACATGCGCAGTGGGATCTTTCTGGGCTTCACGGTCATCGCCTCCCTGAAAGGACGCTTTCACGCATTACTGCGTGTCGTCGTCCATCTCCTCGTAGTCGATGCCGGTGAAGCTGACGCCATCCAGGGGCTCCAGCTGCTCCGCTTCTTCCGCCACGGGCTGCTCGACCGCCAGCTCGTCGTACTGGGACTGGGACTTGATGTCGATCTTCCAGCCGGTGAGCTTGGCGGCCAGGCGGGCATTCTGACCCTCCTTGCCGATGGCCAGGGACAGCTGATTGTCCGGCACCACCACGCGGCAGGCGCGGGCGCCGCTGCTCTCGGGGAAGACCAGCAGGACGTTGGCGGGGTTGAGCGCATTGGCGATGAACTCCGCCGGATCCTCAGACCACTTGATGATGTCGATCTTCTCGCCCTTGAGCTCGGTCACCACGCGGTCAACGCGGCTGCCGCGCTGGCCCACGCAGGAGCCCACGGGATCGATCTGCACATCGGAGGAGTGCACGGCGATCTTGGTGCGGCTGCCGGCCTCGCGGGCGATGGCCTTGATGGTGACGGTGCCGCCGGCAATCTCGGGCACCTCCATCTCAAACAGGCGCTTGATGAGGTTGGGGTGGATGCGGCTGACGCGCACCTGCGGCTGACGGCCGGTCACGGCCTGCGCACGCTGCACCTCCAGCACGTACACCTTGATGTGATCCTCCTCCTGGAGCACCTCGCCGGGGATCATCTCGTCCGCCTCCAGCAGGCCTTCGGTGCCGGTGCGGCCCATCAGGTCCACATAGGCATTGCCCTTGGAGTCGATGCGGCGGACGATGGCGGTGAGGATCTCGTTCTCCTTATCGATCAGGTCGGAGTACACGCGGCCGCGCTCCACATCGCGCAGGCGCTGCAGGATCACGTCCTTGGCGGTCTTGGCCGCCACGCGCAGGAAGCCCGTGGGGGTCACGTCCATCTCGACGATGTCGCCCATCTGGTAGGTGTCCTTGAGCTTGCGGGCCTCCTCCAGGGTGATCTGATCCACCGTGGGGCTCTCCAGCTCCTCCACGATCAGGCGGCGCATGTACACATGCACCTCGCCGCTCGTGCGGTCGATGGTTGCGGTGATGTTGTTGGGAGAGGCCTTGGGCTGGCCGTTGGGCTGGTTCTTCTCGTAGGCCTTCTTCAGCGCCGTCTCCACGGTCTGGAACATCATTTCCTCGCTGATGCCCTTCTCAGCGCACAGGGCGGAGATGGCCTCCACCAGTTCCTGCCCCTGCGTCTTGACCGGGGCCGCGTTCTTCTTTGCTCTCATGATATCCACCTTATATGTTATATTGTTGTCGTTTATGCTTCGGGTTCCGTTTCATCATCGGTGAGGTCAACGTCCTGCACGCCGTCCATATCCACCAGGGGCTTGACGATGGAGGCTGCCTTGCGGGCAAAGCTCCGCTCCTCGCCGTTCACCAGGATGGTCAGCGTCTCCTTGTCCCAGGCAGACAGCTCGCCGGAAAAGACCTTCTGGCCGTCCACCGCCTTGAACAGGTGCACCTCCACCTCCAGGCCCAGCGCCCGCTCGAAGTCACGATCCTTCTTCAGCGGACGATCCACGCCGGGCGAGGACACCTCCAGGAAGTCGTAATCGTAGCTTTCCAGCTGCGGCTGGATGGCCCGGTGATACCGCTCGCAGTCGTCCAGCGAGATCCCCTCGGGCTTGTCAATGTAGATCCGCAGGTACTTGCCCGTCGGCTCCTTATCCAGGCTCACGTCCACCAGCTCCAGGCCCTGCTCATCCGCAAGGCGCTGGCAGCGGGGTTCCACCACCGTGGTCAGCTCGGCCTTTGCCATCAAGCTCCCTCCCTCAGCGTTTTTCTTCCAATTCGTGGCAACGCAGGCAACAGAAAAGAGTGGCCCACATCGCCAGGACAACGCAAACAAAGCAGCTTCCCGGCGGACGCGATCATCCATCGCACATCCCGCCTTGCACTGCGTTGTTCGGCCGTCTGGCCATGCCCACTCTTTATCGGTAAACCCTTCTTTCTGTTCGTCAACCGGAGACGGACGCAAGCGTCCGCACCCGGCAGTGCCGTCGCCGTACACTGCCGCTGCATAAAGGCAGCAGGAAAAATCCATACGCTTGATATTATAGCACAGCTTTGCCGGAAATACAAGGGCTTTCGGGCGCTTGCACAACATTTTCACGCGCATTTTCACTTGCTCTCAGGCCCGAAAAGTGCTATGCTGATTGCATCACCGCTACCGAGGAGGAACCCCCATGGAATGCACCCTCTGCCCCCGCCGCTGCGGCGCACTGCGCACAGCTGACACAGGCCGCGGCTTCTGCCAGCTGCCCGAAGGGATGCTGATTGCCCGCATCCAGCCCCACCTGTGGGAGGAGCCGCCCATTTCCGGCACGCGCGGGACGGGCGCGATCTTCTTCAGCGGCTGCACGCTGCGCTGCGCCTACTGCCAGAACGGCGATATCAGCCACCGCAACGCCGGGCGGCCCTTCACCGCGCAGCAGCTGGCCGACAGCATGAAGCGCCTGGTGGACGCGGGCATGCACACCCTCTCCTTCATCACCGCCACACCCCATGTGCACGGCGTGCTGGAGGCCGTGAACCTCTACCGGCAGCGGTGGAACGACTGTCCCCCGCTGGTGTGGAACACCTCCGGCTACGAAACGGTGGACACCCTGCGCCTTTTGGAGGGGGTGATCGACGTGTATCTGCCCGACCTCAAGCACCGCTCCGAGGCCATGGGCCGCCTGTGCGCCAAGGCCCCGGACTACTTTGAGCGCGCGAGCGAGGCCATCTGCGAGATGGTGCGTCAGACCGGCGCGCCCGTCTATGACGAAAGCGGCATCATGCAGCGCGGCACCCTCATCCGCCACCTGATCCTCCCCGGGCTGACCAGCGAATCCATCGCCCTTCTGGACTGGGTCGCGGAGACCCTGCCCGGCATTCCCGTCAGCCTCATGCGCCAGTACATCCCCATGAACGGCGTGGACATCCGCGGCCTGGACCGCCCCATCACCGAGCGGGAGTACCGCCGCGTCCGCGACCATATGCTGGCCCTTGACCTCCCTGGCTACCTGCAGGAGCCCGAAAGCGCCTCCACCGACTTTGTGCCCGTGTTCTGCAAGGAAGAAAGCTATATCTGATTTTTCTTCGCCGCAGCCTTACCGCTGCGGCTTTTGCTTTGCCTTGCGCCTCGTTAAGGTTTTGTTTGCATAAGTTCAACGGATGTTGAGTTGAAAACCCGCGCTGCCTATGGTAGAATTCAAGGTGGAATGATGCCGCAAGGAGGTCTCTATGATGAAGAAAATCGGCATTGTCACCGACAGTCACAGCAGCCTCTCCCCGGCTGCGGCGCAGGCGCTGGGCGTGCATGTGCTGCCCATGCCCTTCACCATCGACGGCGTGGATTACCTGGAAGGCGTGAACCTCACCCGCGAGGAGTTCTTTGCCCACCAGCAGGCCGGAGCCGTCATCGGCACCTCCCAGCCCGCTCCGGCGGACGTGCTGGCCCTGTGGGACGAGCTGCTGAAGGAGTACGAGACGCTTCTGTACATGCCCATCTCTTCCGGCCTTTCCGGCTCCTGCCAGACCGCCATGGGCCTGGCGGAGGACGAGCCCTATGCCGGGCGCGTCTTTGTGGTGGACAACGGCCGCGTGGCCACACCCCTGCACCAGAGCATCCTGGACGCGCTGGAGCTGATCGCGAAGGGCTGCACCGCTACCCAGTGCAAGGCTGCCCTCGAGGCTGCCCGGGACGAGCTGACCATCTACATTGCCGTGCAGACCCTCGAATATCTCAAGAAGGGCGGGCGCATCAGCGCCACCACGGCAGCCGTCGGCACGATCCTGAACATCAAGCCCATCCTGCAGCTGACCACCGGCAAGCTGGAGAGCTACAAAAAGGCCCGCGGCATGGCGAAGGCCCGGGAGATCATGCTGGAATCCATCCGCAGCGACCTGGCCATCCGCTTCCAGGAGGCGCAGCACCGGGGCGACGTGCATCTGCTGGCCGCCGGCAGCGCCTCGCCCGAGGAAACGGCGAAGTGGCTTGCGCAGATCGAGGCCGCCTTCCCCGGCATGCCTGTGCTCTATGATGATCTGTCCCTGGGCGTTTCCTGCCACACGGGCGAAGGCGCGCTGGGCGTGGGCCTGAGCGTCCGCCCCCGCGTGTAAAACCGATTTCCACAGGAGCGCGCTTCTGCGTTCCTGTTTTTTTGATATTCAAAGGAATTTTTCATCCCCCAAAGGCCTCCGCACCGCCGCAGGGCCTTGCCAAATCGTCAGCTTTTATGGTAAAATAGATTGATTCCAACCTTGGAGGAATGTAAGCATGCGTATTTTTGTGGACGCTATGGGCGGCGATTACGCTCCCCAGGCCCCTGTTGAAGGCACGATTGAAGCCCTTCGCCGCTTCCCGGAGATCGAAGTGACCCTCGCGGGCGTGATCCCGGAGATCGAGAAGTACCTGGTGGACTGCGACGATGTGCGCAGCCGCATCACCCTTGTGGACGCGCCCGAGGTCATCACGAACGAGGAATCCCCCGTGATGGGCGTGCGCAAGAAGAAGAACAGCGCCACCGTCATCGGCATGCTGCAGCTGCGTGATAAGGAGGCGGACGGCTTTGTGTCCGCTGGCTCCACCGGCGCGGTGCTGGCGGGCGGCATGTTCCGCCTGGGCCGCATCGAGGGCGTGGAGCGCCCCGCGCTGGCCCCCTCCATGCCCAATGGCAAGGGATACTTCCTGCTGATCGACTGCGGCGCGAACGTGGACTGCAAGCCGGAGTACCTGGTGCAGTTCGGCGTGATGGGCGACGCCTACATGCGCGGCGTGTATGGCCTTGAGAATCCCCGCGTGGGCCTGGTCAACATCGGCGCGGAGGCCGAAAAGGGCAACGCGCTGGTCAAGGAGACCTACCCGCTGATGGAGAAGGCCCCCTACAACTTCGTCGGCAACGTGGAGGCCCGCGATGTGATGGCCGATGTGGCGGATGTGCTGGTCGCCGACGGCTTTGCCGGCAACCTCATCCTCAAGAACACCGAGGGCGTGGCCATGGCGCTGATGCGCCTCATCAAGAAGGAAATGATGGCTGATTTCCGCGGCAAGATGGCAGGCCTGATCGGCAAGCCCGCCTTCAAGCGCGTGAAGAAGCTGATGGACTACACCGAGGTCGGCGGCGCGCCGCTGCTGGGCGTGAAGGGCGCGGTCGTCAAGGCTCACGGCTCCTCCAACGCCCATGCCTTTGCCTGCGCCATCGGCCAGTTGATCAAGATGATCGACGGCAAGGTCGTCGACATCATCGAGCAGGGCGTTGCACGCCTGACTCCCCCCGAGAACGCATAAGCCACCCGGCCTGCGATATACCACACATAAGGAGGAACACACCCATGGTTTTTGAAAATGTGAAGACCCTCATCGCCAAGCAGCTCAAGGCTGACCCCGCCACCATCACCGCCGAGACCCGCCTGATCGAGGACCTGAAGGCCGATTCCGCCAACGTCATGGTCATGATCATGGACCTGGAGGATAACTATGGCATCACCGTGGAGGACGACCAGATCCTCAAGCTGAAGACTGTGGGCGACGTTGTTGCCTACATCGAGGCGAATCAGTAAGATCCCTTGAGGGAAGCCCTCTCCGGACGCGCTCCGGGAGGGCTTCCCCACTTCATCATCCCCCTGATCTATCCGCAAGCGGTGAACGCGCGTCACCGTTTGCGCATGGATGCAGGCTCAAGCAAAGGAGTTTCCATGCAAACACTGATGAAAGCCCTCGGCTACGAGTTCAAAAACCCCGCCCTGCTCCGGCAGGCGCTGACGCACCCCTCCTGCGGCCCGGAGGATAACCAGCGCCTGGAATTCCTGGGCGATGCGGTGCTGCAGTACATCATGTCCGACATCCTCTACGCCTCCCACCCCCGTGACCGCGAGGGCCAGCTGACCCATCTGCGCGCCCTGCTGGTGTGCGAAGCGGCGCTCTCCCAGGTGGCAATCAGCCTGCACGTTGGCGAGGCGCTGCGGATGGACAAGGGCGAAGCCCTCACCGGCGGACGCGAAAAGGCCTCCGTCCTGGCGGACGCCATGGAGGCGATCCTCGCCGCCGCCTACCTGGATGGCGGACTTGATGCGGCCCGCGGCATCATCCAGCGCTGCTGGCCCCGGCCCGAGGACGTCCACCGCCCCATGCAGGATTCCAAGGGTGCCCTGCAGGAGCGCCTGCAGAAGAACGGCGGCAACGCCCCCACCTACGCCATCATTTCCCAGGACGGCCCGCCTCACGACCGCACCTTTGAGGCCTCCGTCTCCCTGGATGGCGTGGAGCTGGCCCGCGGCAAGGGCAAAACCAAGCAGAAGGCCCAGCAGGCCGCTGCCCTCGCCGCCCTTGAGGCCCTGGACAAGCACTGATTTCCCGGCAGACGCTTCGTGCGCCTGCCTTTTTCTTTTCCCCACGCAAAAGGCGGACGCACTGCACGTCCGCCTTACATCATTTGCGCTCGATGGGGCGCAGCTGTACCTCCGCGAATTCTCCACAAAATACAAAAAAAGTGGCCGAAGCCACTTTCATTACAGGCAGAGGGGTCAGGCCTCGCGGCATGACGCTTGATGGGCCCCGCCAGAGGCAAGCTCTGGATTAGCCCTGCTTCTGCTTGTGCTTGGGATTCTCGCAGATCACCATGACCTTGCCCTTGCGGCGGATGATCTTGCACTTCTCGCAGATGGGCTTCACGGACGGACGAACCTTCATGCTCTGTTACCTCCTGTTGTAGAGTCTGAGCGGGGCCAGCGACGAATCGCCGCACCCGGATTGATTCGATGCATAGCTGTTGCACAGCATCAATTATTATACACCATATTGCGCAACTCGTCAAGGGGTATCCTTGACTTTTGTGCGTTCCTGGGTTCGGTCTTTCCCGGCTTTCAGGCCGCAGTCAGCAGCCTGCGGGGATTTGACTGAATCAGGACTTGCTGCGCCAGGTGATGCGCCCACGATTGAGATCGTAGGGGCTCAGCTCAATGGTCACCTTGTCGCCGGGGTAAATGCGGATGAAGTTCATGCGCATCTTGCCGGAGATAGCCGCCGTGACCTGATGGCCATTGGGAAGCTCGACCTTGAACATGGCGTTCGGAAGGGCTTCAATGACCTTACCTTCCATTTCGATGACGTCGCTCTTGGACATTGTCAGTCCTCCTTATCGGCTGCGGGAGCCGCGCTCCCCTTCTCATTCTCACAATTGGCGGACGCATCCGCACCAGCAATGGTCTTCACATCCAGGCCGTGCGCCTCCAGAGCGCTGCGCAGATCGCTGTCCTGCAGGCGCTTGTTGGGCAGCGCCGCGCCTTCCACATTGACGAGGATCGGCTTGGCGCGAAGGTGCTTGACCTTCTTTTTCTTCGGATGATCGAGCTTGCGGGTCAGGCCGTCGGCCATGAGCACAAAGCTCTCATCGATCACTTCAAGGACGATAAAGTACCTGCCTTCATCACGGCCCTGCGTGGAAAGCACCACGCGGCCGGGTTCCATCTTCAAGCGCTCCATCATTCTTCCTCCTTCCAGACGAAGTCCGGATAGGTCAGAATCTCAGGCAGCCCGTCGCCAATGGCGATGGTATGCTCGTAATGGGAGCAGAGGCTGCGGTCGCGGGTGCGGTAACACCACTGATCCGCATCACAGGTGACGCGCCAGTCGCCGGCGGAGATCATCGGCTCAATGGCGATGGTCATGCCCTTGCGCAGCTTCAGGCCCTTACCGGGCGTGCCGAAGTTGTACACCGGCGGATCCTCGTGCATCTCGCGGCCAATGCCGTGGCCAGTCAGGTCGCGGATGACGCCATAGCCATGGCTCTCTGCGAGTTCCTGACAGGCATGGCCTACGTCGCCCAGCCGGTTGCCTGCAACAGCCTGCCGTGCGGCGCGCCAGAAGCACTCCTCAGTAACGTCAATCAGCTTCTGCGCCTCAGACGATATCTCCCCAACGCCCACCGTAAAGGCGCTGTCCGCCTGCCAGCCGTCAAGAATCAGGCCGCAGTCGATGGAGATGATCTGCCCCTCGCGGAGCACCTGCTTGGTGGAAGGGATGCCGTGCACCACCGCATCGTCCACCGATGCGCAGATGCTGGCGGGATAGCCCTCGTAATTCAGAAAGGACGGGATCGCGTGGCTGCGGCGGATCAGCTTCTCGGCGAGGTTGTTGAGCTGCGCGGTGGTCACGCCCGGCTTCACAGCCGCCCGGACCTGCTGCAGCACCTCGTAAAGCAGCGCACCCGCCGTGCGCATCTTAGCGATCTGGTCAGGATTCTTCAAACTGATCATGGCTTAGCCCTTCACAACAGCCAGGATGGACTCGAAGATCGTGTCCATATCCTGCGCGCCGTCGATGACCTTGAGCGTGCCCTTCTTCTGGTAGAAGTCCACCAGGGGAGCGGTCTGCTCATGGTACACATTCAGGCGGGCCAGGACGGTTTCCGCGCTGTCATCCTTGCGCTGGATCAGCTCTTCGCCGCACACGGCGCACTTGGTCTCGCCATTGAGGCGGGACACATGGTAGGTCGCGCCGCAGTTCAGGCACACGCGGCGGCCGGACAGGCGGGCGATGAGCTCTTCGTCAGCCACATCCAGGTCGACAACAACGTCGATCTTGGCGATGCCCTCCAGAGCCTCAGCCTGAGGCACCGTGCGGGGGAAGCCGTCCAGGATGTAGCCGTTCTGGCAATCGTCCATCGCCAGACGCTCGCGGACGATATCGATAATGACCTCGTCAGGAACCAGCTGACCGGCTTCGATGAAGGCCTTCGCCTTCAGGCCAGTGGGAGTCTCCTCCTTCATGGCGCGGCGGAGGATGTCACCGGTAGAAATCTGAGGGATGTTCAGAGCAGTGCAGATGCGCTGCGCCTGGGTGCCCTTGCCCGCACCGGGAGGGCCAAGAAAGATCACATTCATGATGATGCTCCTTCCTGTCGTCTATCATATGACGATGGCATCCTTCACAACACGGCAAAAGCCCGTATCATGAAGGAAAGCCATGCACCGAAGAAGCGGACTTACGACGGTGCATGGCCTTTTTCAGATTACATGAAGCCGTTGTCCTTGGAGGATTCGATGCCACGGATGGACAGCTCACCCTCCAGCGTGCGGATGGTCTCCAGAGAAACGGAGACGGCGATCAGCACGGAGGACGCCGCGAAGGCGACACCCACCTGAGACTGGCCGAAGGCCATCATCAGAGAACCAACGATGTTCAGCACAGCCAGGAACAGAGCCGCAAACAGGTTGAGGCGGTTCACAGTGCGCTGCAGATAGGTCTCGATGTTCTTGCTGCGGCTACCGGGGATGGTAGCGCCCTGCTCCTGCAGCTGCTGGGCCTGCTTCTTCGCATCAAAGCTGATAGAGCTGTAGAAGAAGGTGAAGGCCACGATCAGCAGCGTGGAGATGACGACATACCAGATGAACCCGGGGTTGAACTCGCCATTCACCAGCACCTGGCCGCTCAGAGCGTTTGCCACATTGTCCAGCCACGTCCAGTTGGTGAAGCTGGCAATGATGCCCGGGAAGGACAGGAAGCTGGAGGATAAGATCAGGGGCAGCACGCCCAGGGAGACGATCTTCAGACCCTTGTGGGTGTTCTGACCGCGGTTGGAGCGACGGCCGCGCACGTGGTTGGCGATCTGCTGGGGCACACGACGCTCGCC
>JBGVOA010000469.1:0-17768 GCA_045126095.1 Christensenellales bacterium
ATTCGTTCACGGCTTGAAAAGCCGGGAGCGAAGACGGAAGGAGTTCTCGCCGAGGGAGGTGGATTCGTTCACGGCTTGAAAAGCCGGGAGCGAAGACGGAAGGAGTCCTCGCCGAGGGAGGTGGATTCGTTCCTGGCCTGAAAGGCCGGGAGCGAAGACGGAAGGAGTCCCCCCCGCAAGCAAAAAGGCCATGCCCATCGGGGCATGACCAGGGGATCACAGCTTGCCGTACAGCGGCCCGTAGTGCTTGCAGGCGGCGTAGTCGGCAGCCTGGGTGTCCTGGGTGCCGAAGGCGGCCCAGGCGTGGGGGCGGTAGACCTTGTCCGCCGGAACGTTGTGCATCGTCACGGGGATGCGCAGCATCGAGGCCAGGGTGATCAGGTCCGCGCCGACGTGGCCATACACCGTCACGCCGTGGTTCGCGCCCCAGTTGGCCATCACGCTGTACACGTCCGCGAAGGCGCCCTCGCCGGTCAGGCGCGGAGCAAACCAGGTGGTGGGCCAGGTGGGGTCGGTGCGCTGGTCGAGGGGCTGGTGGACGGAATCGGGCAGGGTGGCGGTGGTGCCCTCGGCGATCTGCATGCACAGGCCCACGCCCTCGACGATGTTCAGGCGCAGCATGGTCACGGGCATCTCGGCCTGGGTCTTGAAGTGGCTGGAGAAGCCGCCGCCCCGGAAGTACTGGTAGTTGGCGCGGCACCAGTCGGTGGCAGCCAGGCAGGCCTGAACGTCCGCGTCGGTCATCTCCCAGAAGGGCTTCATCCTGCCGTCCGCGGCGCCCGTGCAGTCCAGGGCCGTTGCGCCGGAGTTGATCAGGTGGATGAAGCCGTCCGCCGCAGCGCCCTCGGGCTTCCAGCCGGTCACGCGCTCCACCGCCTCGGGGCTCCAGTAGGTGCGCACATCGTGGAAGCAGGGGGCGGTGCCCGTCACCAGCGTGCCCAGCAGCATGGAGAGGCCGTTGAGGGTGTCGTTCTCGGTGGCGAAGGCGGTGGGCTGGCGGGGGCCGTTCCAGTCGAAGGTGGAGGCCATGATCGCCTCGGTGAAGTCGCCGTTGGGCAGCCAGTCGGTCCACTGGCGCTGCCCCTGGAAGCCGCCGGCCACCGCATTGCGGCCCAGGGCCTCCTCGTGCCAGCCCAGGTCGTCCAGCTTGGGGTTGCCGAACATCAGGTCGCGGACGATGACGGAGAACTTGGCGATGAACTCCCAATCCTTGTCGGGGTCAACGACCTTCGACCGGGTGATGATCGGGATGAACTCCTTGCCGGCATTGCAGTCGAAGCCCTCGCGGCAGTTCTGGCGGATCCAGGCAAGGGCCTTCTCGTACTCGGCCTTGTCGTAGATTTCAAGGGTCATGCGGCGCAGGAGCTCGGTCATGTCCACCCACTCGGCGCGGATGCCGAAGTACTTCTGCATCACGGCGGTATCGCAGAAGGAGCCCATGATGCCCATCGACACGCCGCCGATGTTGAGGTAGGCCTTGTTGCGCATCCAGCCGACGGCCACAGCGCCGCGGGCAAAGCGCAGGATCTTCTCGGCCACGTCCGCCGGGACGGAGCGGTCTTCCATGTCCTGCACGTCATGGCCGTAGATGGAGAAGGCGGGGAGGCCCTTCTGGGCATAGGCGGCCAGCACCGCAGCCAGGTACACCGCGCCGGGACGCTCGGTGCCGTTGAAGCCCCACACGGCCTTGAGGGTGGTGGGGTTCATGTCGAAGGTCTCCATGCCGTAGCACCAGCAGGGGGTGACGGTCAGGGTGGCCACGACGTTCTGGGTGGAGAAGAACTCCTCGCAGCGGGCAGCCTCCGCGCCGCCGCCGATGGTGCACGGGCTGACGACCACCTGCACAGGGGTGCCGTCGGGATAGCGCAGGGTCTCCATGAGGGACTTGGCAGCATGGGCCAGCCCCATGGTCTGCTCCTCCAGCCCCTCGCGGATGCCGCCCCAGCGGCCGTCGATGGTGGGTCGGATACCGATCTTGGGATAAAGCATGGTGAATCCTCCGTTTCGATTAATGATACTCGGGGAGCCAGCCCTCGTGGGCGGCGATCAGGTCATCGCAGAGGGCGACGATATCATCGATGGACAGCTCGCTCTGCAGATGGGGATCCATCATGGCAGCCTGGTAGATCTTGTCGCGGGAGCGGGTCATGGCTGCCTCGATCGTCAGGAGCTGGACGTTGATGTTGGTGCGGTTGAGCGCTGCGCACTGCTCGGGCAGATCGCCGATGAAGCAGGGCGTCACGCCGGACTTGTCCACCAGGCAGGGCACCTCGACGCAGGCATTGCGCGGCAGATTGGTGATCAGCCCGTGGTTGAGGACGTTGCCGCCGATCTTGTATGGGCGGTTGGTCTCCATGGCTTCCATGATGTAGGAGGCGTACTCGTGGGTGCGGGTGTGGGTGAGATGGGGGTCCTTCGTCAGCTCGTCCCGGCGCTTCTCCCATTCGGCAATCTGATGCACGCAGCGGCGGGGGTACTCGTCCAGGGGGATGTTGAAGCGGTCGATGAGCTCGGGGTACTTGTCCTTGATGAAGAAGGGGAGGTACTCGGCGTTATGCTCGCTGGATTCGGTGACGTAATAGCCGAAGCGCTTCATCATCTCCAGGCGGACCATGTCGCCATGCTTTTCGGTAATTGACGCGACCTTCCGCTTGATCTCCGGATAGAGGTCGACGCCGTTGCGGCTGATCTCCAGCAGCCAGGCCATGTGGTTGATGCCGGCGATTTTCCACTGGACGGAATCATCATATTCCATGCCGGCGTGGCGAAGGAGTGTGGGGGCGCAAACCTGCACGCTGTGGCACAGACCCACGGTTTTGACGCCTGTATAGCGCAGCATCGCGCCGGTGAGCATAGCCATGGGGTTGGTGTAGTTGAGGAACCAGGCGTCGGGGCAGACCTCCTCCATGTCATGGGCGAAGTCCATCATGACGGGGATGGTGCGCAGGGCACGGAAGATGCCGCCGATGCCCAGGGTGTCCGCGATGGTCTGGCGCAGGCCGTACTTCTTGGGGACCTCGAAATCGATGACGGTGCAGGGCTCGTACAGACCCACCTGGATGGCGTTGACGACGTAGTTCGCGCCGCGCAGGGCGTCCTTGCGGTTCTCCACGCCGCAGTACTTCTCGATCCGTGCCCGGTTGCCCAGGTTGTTGTTGATGGCGGTGAGCATCAGGTAGCTTTCTTCAAGGCGCTGGGGATCGATGTCGTACAGCGCGATGGTGCTCTCTGCCAGAGAGGGGGTGAGCATAGCGTCGCCCAGGACGTTCTTGGCAAAGACGGTGGAGCCGGCGCCCATGAAGGTGATCTTCGGCATGATGGAGCCTCCCTTACTCGGAATACTTCTTGTAGCCGGGATGCCGCCCGGTGACGTGGTAGTAGTTCTCGCGCAGGTCCAGGAGCTTGTCGATCTGCTTGCGGGGGATCTCCTGTGCGCCGCCCAAAAGGTGGGCGTTCAGGCTGATCTTGGCGAAGAGCTCCAGGGTCTCCATGCGGTAGTAGGCGGTGATGAGGTCGCAGCCGACGGTCAGCGCGCCGTGGTTCTGAAGCAGCAGCACGTCATGCTCCTGCAGGTAGGGGGCAATGGCCTCGGGCACCTCGTAGGTGGAGGGCGTGCCGTAGGGCGTCACGGGCACGGAGCCGATGGTGATAACGGTCTCGATCATGCTGTACTCATCCAGCGGCTTGCCCGCCACCGCAAAGCCAGTGGCGGTCGGGGGATGGGCATGGACGACCGCGCCCACATCAGGCCGCTCCTCGTAGCAGCGCATGTGCATCTTCATTTCGCTGGAGGGCTTGTAGCCCGCCGGGCCCTCGACGACGTTCATGTCCCTGTCCACGCGGATGAGCTTCTCCGGCGTGATGAAGGACTTCGACACGCCGCTGGGGGTGATCCACCAGGTGCCGTCCTCCATCTTCACAGAGACATTGCCGTCGTTAGCGGCCACCCAGCCCAGCTGCCACATCTTGTGGCACACATCGCAGATTTGCTCCTTGATCTCAAGCGGACCCATATCGCATTCCTCCCGTGTATGCATTTGATCGGGGATTCCTATCTGTTTCTATTATAGTCCTTGCGCATCGGGCTGACTTGTGTTATGATGACGATATGTAGCACGATATTCACTTATTTACGGGCGAGGTGGAGGATATGAAGCTGTCGCAATACCACGAATCCCGGCAGAGGGGCTCGGCGGACTTCCCGATGGAGTATCACTATGTGGACGAAAGGCACCCGCGCTACCAGATGCCCTACCACTGGCACGAGGAGGCGGAGATGCTGCATGTGCTGCAGGGCCCGCTGGAGATATCGCTGGACGATGCGGTGCTGGCGCTTTCCACGGGGGATGTGCTCTTCATCGCCCCGGAGCAGCTGCACGGCGGCGTGAGCGGAACGGGCGAGTATGAGTGCATCGTGTTTGACCCCCGGGGACTGCTGCGCTGCGGCGACCCCTGCCGGCAGCAGATCAGCTCGGTGATGCACCGGGAAACGGCGCTGCGCTCCCTCTACCGGGCGGGGAATGAACCCGTGGCCCAGGTGCCCCGGATGTTCCGTGCGCTGCGGGAGAAGGCGCCGGGCTGCGAGCTGATGACGCTGGGGGCGCTCTACCAGTTTTTCGGCGGGGCGTACATGGCCCAGGATGCGGAGCCTGCCCCTGCACAGCCGGCCCGGCGGACGCAGCAGCTCAAGCGGGTGTTTGAGAAGGTGGAGGCGGAGTACATGAATCCGCTGACGCTGGCGGATATGGCCTCGGCGGCCCACATGGCCCCCAGGTACTTCTGCCGGGTGTTCCGCGCGGCCACCCACCGCACGCCGGTGGACTACCTCAACGAGTACCGCATCAGCGTGGCCAGCGACCAGATCGCTGCGGGCGGCGCGGACAGGACGCTGACGGAGATCGCCCTGGACTGCGGCTTTTCCAGCCTGAGCTACTTCATCCGGCAGTTCAGGAAGTACAAGGGCGTCACCCCGGGGCAGTATCAGGCAATGATGCGGCGGACGGTCACGGCAATGGACGCTTTTGATGGTTGCAATTCCTGACAATATGCGGTATAATGGGATATGCTGTGCCGGGGAGCGGGAAATGACCGCTGCGGCATGGCGCATCATCACCAGGAACACAACGTGCCTTACGCACACGGGAGCATAAAGGAGAATCGTCATGCCTTACATCGAAACAACCACCAGCGTCGCTGTTTCCGGCAAGCGCGAGCAGGCCATCAAGGAGCGCATGGGCAAGGCCATCGAGCTGATCCCCGGCAAAACCGAGGGCTGGCTGATGCTGTCCTTCCGCGATAACGTCAGCATGTACTTCAAGGGCGAGGACGATCCCTGCGCCATCTGCCATGTGAAGATCTTCGGCTCCGCCAGCGAGGAGACCTACGCGGCCCTCACCGAGGAGCTGACGGAGATCCTCAACGACGAGCTGGACATCGACCCCGACCGCATCTACATCACCTACGAGGAGATTGGCGTGTGGGGCTGGAACGGCGGCAATTTCTGACGCCGCCAACGAAAGATCTGCCTGAAATGGGCGGATCTTTTTTTGTGGCAGTCCGGGCAGCGGGGAGGGAATGCGCCCGCTGATTCGTTGATTCAGATGTGGCGGCGATAGAGCCACACACCACCCCCGTGGCAAAAGCATGCGCACCCCCGCCCCAACAAGCCCCGGAGCGGCTGCCGCTCAACAAACAAGTAAGCAATGCGGCGAATTTGCAGAGGGTCGCTTCCGCTTCAGCGGAAATTCAAGCGACCCACTGCAACCCGAGCCGCCCCGGGTCGCAGCCGCGCGCGCAACAAACAAGGACGGCGCGGGGGTCCGGGGGATTCGATGGTCGAATCCACCGGCGGCTTTCCGCCGATTTCGCCGGGCGAAAGCGGCCTCCCAACTGCGTGCAAGACCAATCAGCAAGAGGTACACCCACCTCAGCAGCTGCAACGAAGACCATCTCCCGCGATCTCCCTCAGTCATCGGACTGCGTCCGCCGACAGCTCCCTCCCGGAGGGAGCCCGGGCTGGGGCTTCCGCAACAGTCCCCGGATGGGCTCCCAAAACAATCCGTGAAGAACCAAAAAGATTTACAAAGCGGGAAAGAAAAATTTTCAAAAGGCATTCATATTCGCCGCAAAATGTTGTATAATAGAGGGGCGAATTGGACAGGGCCGCCGTGGCGCGGCTGCAGCACAGGATACAGACAGAGGAGGCGGATTCCACATGGCAGGGTTGCTGGAGAAGGCGGAGCTGTATCTGTGGAATATTTTCCACCGCCCCGGATTGAGCGACGTGGCGGACATCCTGCTGGTGGCCGTGGTGATCTACTATGTGCTGCGCATGACGCGGGAAACGCGGGGCAGCGCCGTGATGAAGGGCCTGCTGCTGCTGCTGGCGGTGGTGGGCGTGTCCAGCCTCCTGGGGCTGACGGCGCTGAACTGGATGCTGATGCAGGTGCTCAATAACGGCGCGCTGGTGCTGCTGATCCTCTTCCAGCCGGAGATCCGCAAGGCGCTGGAGCAGATCGGCCGCGGCGCGAGGATCGAGAAGGTGCGCCAGAAGGAGACGGACGAGGAAGCCGTGCATGTGGTGGACGAGATCGTCACCTGCCTGACCAAGCTCAGCCGCCGCCGCGTGGGCGCGCTGATCGTGATTGAACAGAAAACGGGCCTGAAGGACGTGATCGAGAACGGCATCCGGCTGAATTCGGAGATCAGCGCAGGCCTGCTGGAGAACATCTTTGAGCCCAATACCCCCCTGCATGACGGCGCGGTGGTGATCCGCGGCAAGCGCATCATGTCCGCCGCGTGCATCCTGACGCTGACAGAGGCGGCGGGCGTGAGTCACGACCTGGGCACCCGCCACCGTGCGGCCCTGGGCGTGAGCGAAATGACGGACGCGGTGGCGCTGATCGTATCGGAGGAAACGGGCATCATCTCCTACGCCCGCGGCGGCAAGCTGACCCGCCACCTGGATGTGAGGGCCCTGCGCGCGCTGCTGGAGGAGCTGTATATCAAAACCAAGGCCCGCACGCCCAAGCAGCTGCTGAGCTGGCTGCCCCAGCGCACCGGCCGGAAGGAGGGCGAGGCATGAACTATATGCCCAAGGAACCGCCCCGGGAAATGAACCGGGAGCCCTCCCACCTGGTGAAGGCGCTGGCGTGGCTGAAAAACGTGGCGCTGAGCAACTGGCCGCTGAAGCTCCTCTCCCTGGTGCTGGCGCTGGTGCTGTGGGCCGGGCTGATCACCCAGGACCCCGACCTCACCCGCGAGAAGCGCTTCCAAGATGTGCATGTCACGGTCAACAACGAGGATATCCTGCGGGTCAACGGCTATATCGTCATAAGCGACCTGAATGCCCTGCTGAGCGATGTGGACCTGACGGTGGAAGTGCCCCAGATGCAGTACGCCGCCGCCCAGGCCAGCAACTACAACGTCCGCGTGGATCTCAACCGCCTGCAGAAGCGCGCGGGCGAGCAGGAGCTGAACATCCTGACCACCAGCACCAGCACCTACGGCAAGGTGACGCGGGTGAGCCCGTCCACCGTGAAGGTGATGGTGGAGGAATACGAGATTGCCAGCTTCCCGGTCAACGTGGCACAGACGGGCGAAACGCCTGAGGGCTTCTATGCCGTGAGCGTCACGCGCGATCCGGAGTGGATCACCGTCAGCGGCCCGCGCTCCCTGGTGGACAGGGTGGACAGGGCTGAGGCGGTGCTGGACATGAGCGGGCTGCCGGCCCGGGAGGGCACGGTGCAGCGCTCGCTGCATTTTGAGCTGCTGGACGCAGAGGGGCAGGTCGTCTCCAGCGAGCACCTGCAGGTGACGCGGGAGCGCATCAACGTGGGCGTGACCCTCTACACCAGCCGGGATATCGCCCTGCTGACAGCGCAGCTGTACACCGGCGTGCCCGCGGAGGGCTACGAGGTGACGGACGTGCATGTCACCCCCTCCTATGTGACAGTGGCGGGTCGGCAGAGCGTAGTGGAAACCATTGACCTGCTGCAGACGGCGCGCCTGGTGAACGTGAACGGCGCAAAGGGCACCGTCACCTCCACGGTGGAGCTGGCCAAGCCGCAGAACCTGCAGTGGATCAGCGCCACCAGAGCGAACGTGACGGTGGTGATCCGGCCCGTGCAGGAAACGGCGAGCATCGCCGATGTGCCGGTTACGCTGCAGGGCCTGCCGGAGGGCTGGAGCGCGGAGAATGCCCCGGAGACGGTGCAGGTGCGCATCACCGGCGAGGCTGCCTGGGTCAATGCCCTCACGGCGGCGGACGTGCAGGTGGTCTGCGACGTATCCGGCCTGGGCGAGGGCACGCATGACGTGACCCTGTGCTGCGAGGTCGCAGGCGGGGAGGAGTATCCCCATGTGCTGGAGATCGAACCGGCGGCGCTGCAGGTGACGCTGAAAAGCCCGGCGCAGTAAAAAGAAGAATCATGCGGGAAGCGGAGCGATGCCGCTTCCTGCTTCTGACTCAGGCGGACGCGCCGGAAGGGAGGAGCCATGGGCAATTTTGCCAACACGCTGTTCAGCGTGCTTCTGGGCTGGGTGCAGCGCACTGCGGCCTGGCTGTGGGGGCTGATCGGGTCAGACGGCGCGGACGGCCTGATGGGCTGGGTGCTGGACAACTGGCTGGGCCTGGCCGTGGCGCTGTGCCTGGCGGGCCTGGCGATCGACCTGGTGGTGTATATCGTCCGCTGGCAGCCTTACCGCGTGTGGCGGAGCTTCCTGCACCGGCATGACGAGGCGCCGGAGGCCGCGCCCCAGCCGACCACGGAGGAGCGCCTGCAATGGGTCTACGCCAACGGCGAAACGGCCCTGGAGCCGGAAATGCCGGAGGAGGCCGTGGTGGAGATGCTTCCGCCCCAGCCTGTGCAGCGGGTGATTCCCGCCCGCAGGCGGCGCACCGAGGCCAATGCGGACGCCTACGCCCAACAGGGCTATCACCAGCCGTACTACCCCCCGCAGTGGAGCGCGGAGGATCACCCCAGCAACGGAGGTACACAGGGATGAGCCTGCCACAGGCATTTATCGAACGCATGGCGGAGCAGCTCGGCAGCGAACTGCCCGCCTTTTTGCGCACCTACGAGGAGCCGTACCAGCGGGGTCTGCGCCTGAATCCGCGCAAGGCGGTCACGGCGGACATGCTGGATGCGGCGGAGCTGCTTTCCCCGGTGCCGTGGGAGCCGACGGGCTTCTACCTGTCCGCAGAATCGCGGGCTGGCGCGACGATCCTGCATGAGGCGGGCGCGTGGTACCTGCAGGAGCCCAGCGCGATGATCCCTGCGGCGGTGCTGGCCCCAAAGCCCGGGGAGCGCGTGCTGGATCTGTGTGCCGCGCCGGGCGGCAAAACAACCCAGCTGGGCCTGCGCATGGCCGGGCAGGGGACGCTCATCTGCAACGAGCCCATCCGGGATCGCGCGCGCATCCTCTCCCGCAACGTGGAGCGCATGGGGCTGGAGAACGCAGTGGTCGTCAGCGAATGGCCGGAGAAGCTGGCGGAGCGCTGGCCTGAGGCCTTCGACGCCATCCAGTGCGACGCGCCCTGCTCCGGCGAGGGCATGTTCCGCCGTCACCCGGAAACGCGGGAGGAGTGGAGCCCGGAAGCCCCCGCAGGCTGTGCGAAGCGCCAGGGGGACATCCTGGACAGCGCAGCGCGGATGCTGCGTCCCGGCGGACGGCTGGTCTACTCCACCTGCACGCTGAACACGATCGAGAACGAGGGCGTGGTGGAGGCGTTCCTGGCCCGTCACCCGGACTTCCGCCTGCAGGCCTTCTCCCTGCCGACGCTGGACGCGCCGCAGGGCATGCTGACGATCTACCCGCACCGCGTCCGTGGCGAGGGGCATTTCGTGGCCCTGCTGCGCCGGGAAGGGGAGGCGGCAGCCCAGGGCTGGCAGACGCCGGAAATGGGCAAGAAGGAGCGTCAGCTGCTGACGAGCCTGTCCGCCGCGCTGCCGGAGGGCCACGGCGCGAACTGGCTGCACGCGGTTTCCGCCGAGGAGTACGAGCTGCGCCGCGTGCCGGAGCTGCCCCAGGGCGGTCTGCCGATGCTGCTGCGCTGCGGGCTGCACCTGGGCACGGTGAAGCTTGGCCGGGGCGGCAAGGGCAAGCCGGTGTTCACGCCGGATCATGCCTGGGCGGTGTGCTGCGATGCGCCGCGCGTCCCCCGCGTCCGCCTGACGCAGGAGCAGGCTGCCAGCTACCAGCACGGCGAGGTCATCCCGGCGGACGGGAACGGCTGGGTGCTGGCGGAGTACGAGGGCGTGGCCCTGGGCTGGGGCAAGGCGTCCGGTGGAATGATGAAAAATCACTATCCCAAGGGGCTCAGGCGATAAAAGAACGCAAAATGTGGCGGATTTATGCCGGAAAGATGCAAATTTGTGCTTGACTTTCCTCAGGATATGTAGTACAATAGCAGATGGCATCAATAGCTCCGCTAGCCCCGGTAACTATTGAATGAAAGATACGCGGCGGCATGCTGACCATCATGCGGCTGCATAAACCCTCATTGAACTGAAACTTAGGGAGGAAACACCTTTGAAGACTTTCATGCCGAAAGCGGCTGACATCACCCGTCAGTGGTATGTCGTCGATGCCGAGGGCCAGGCTCTGGGCCGTGTTGCCAGCCAGGTTGCGAATGTCCTGCGTGGCAAGAACAAGCCGATCTACACCCCCAACGTGGATACCGGCGACTATGTCATCATCATCAACGCTTCCAAGGTCATCCTGACCGGTAAGAAGCTGGATCAGAAGATCTACTACAAGCACAGCGGCTACGTTGGCGGTCTGAAGGAGACCAAGTACCGCAAGCTGCTGGCTGAGAAGCCCGAGTTTGCGCTGCGCAAGGCCATCGTGGGCATGCTGCCCAAGGGCCCCCTGGGCCGCCAGATGGCCAAGAAGCTGCACGTGTTTGCTGGCGCCGAGCACATCCATGCCGCCCAGAAGCCCGTCAAGTTCGACCTCGTGTAATAGGCGGAAAGGAGTAAAAGCAAATGGCTAAGGTTAATTACAGCGCTGTTGGCCGCCGTAAGAAGGCTGTTGCCCGTGTCCGTCTGGTTGCCGGCGAGGGCAAGATCGTCATCAACAAGCGTGATATTGATAACTACTTCGGTCTGGAGACCCTGAAGATGACCGTTCGTCAGCCCCTGACCCTGACCAACACCACGTCCTTCGACGTGCTGGTCAACGTCTGCGGCGGCGGCGTGTCCGGCCAGGCCGGCGCGATCCGTCACGGCATCGCCCGCGCTCTGTGCAAGGCTGATCCCGAGCTGCGTGCTGCCCTGAAGAAGGCTGGCTTCCTGACCCGCGATCCTCGTATGAAGGAGCGCAAGAAGTACGGCCTGAAGGCTGCCCGTCGTGCGCCTCAGTTCTCCAAGCGCTAATCAAATATCGCAACATTCCAAGCCCCAGGAACTGCAATGGTTCCTGGGGTTTTTCTCCAAGTTGCTTGCGGCCCTGCCTGGGGGGCGGCATGGCGGAGTCCCGCACCGTTTATCTGCAAAAAATGGAATGATGCAAAACGTTGCAAACAACCAGAATGCGTGATACAATAAACAAACGCTTAGCATGCCGTGGCTGCGGGGCCGGATCGGGCGATAAGCACAAAAGCGATTGACCGAAGGGAAGTTTCGAATATGGGCGAGGAAAAGAGCAGCGATTGCTGCCCGGCTGCAGCAGCGCCGAAGGGGCGCCAAACGCAGTCCATGCAATTCCGCATATTGGCGACGATCATTTTCGCAATGCTTGCAATAACAGTTTTTATTGGCGGCATCAGCATCTACGAGGTTGACCAGTACGTCCAGGCGGAGTCTGCAAACTTTGTTGAGGTTACCTGCGCCAATGAGGTGGCGCAGATCAACGCGGTTTTCGGCGATATGGAAAAATCGGTGAATATTATGGAAAGCTACGTGATGGGCTTTTTCACCGAAGGGGTCGATGTGGATGCGCAGATGCTGCAGCAAACGATCACCAACAGCGCCGATGTGATGTTTGCGAATGTGGCCAGGCATGCAAGCGGAGCTGTCGCCTATTATGTGCGTTTTGCGCCGGACATCGCGGGCAGCAAGGCAGGCTTGTTTTACAGCAAGGTGGATGGCAGCGACGAATACGTCGCGCTTGAGCCGACCGATATCGCACTTTACGATCGGGAAGATACCGAGCATGTCGGCTGGTTCTGGCAGCCTTATGATGCCGGCGAGCCCGTTTGGATGATGCCCTATTACAATCAGAACAACAATGTCTATATGATTTCGTATGTGGTGCCCATGTACCATCAGGGGACGTTCATTGGCGTTGTGGGCATGGATTTCGATTATACGGTTCTGGTCGACCAGGTGCACAAGTTCAAGGTCTACGAAAACGGCTTTGCCCACATCGAAGTCGACGGCGTTGTTATCCATGGCGATGGCTGCGCAATGGAATTGGCTGCCCAGGACAATTCAGGCAAGTATCTGCGCGTATCGAAAAGGCTCGCAAACGGAATGACGCTGGTGCTGTCCGCCAGCTATGCGGATATCCGGCAGATCAGGTATGAAATGGCATTCAAGCTTCTCTGCGTCGTGGTCGTCCTGTCGGCCGTTTTCACGGTGATAACGATTGTGGTTGTCAGGAAAATTGTTGCCCCGCTGAAAAAGATTGCCGATGCGTCTGTAAAGCTTTCCAATGGGGATTACAACGTTGAATTTGTGCATAGCGGCATTTCTGAAATCGCCCTTCTGAATGCGGCGTTTGAGAATATGGCAGAACACATGCACGAGCGCGAGATGGCGCTGCTCTTCACCGCCAACTGGGATTCCCTCACCGGGCTGAGGAACACCACCTCGTATAATAGCTGGGTGGCAGAGTTCGAAAAGGAGATGGCAAGCAAAACCGCTGATTTCGGCGTGGTTGTGTTTGACGTAAATCAGCTGAAGGAAACGAACGACGTCTACGGGCACAGCGCCGGCAATAAGCTCATCGTGTCTGCGGCAAAGGTGATTGCCGATACCTTCAAGAGGAGCCCTGTGTTCAGAATTGGCGGCGACGAGTTTGTGGCGGTTCTACGCTACAGGGATCTGGAGGATTGCGAGGACTTGTTTGCACAGCTGGACGCGGCATGCGCAAACACGTTCATCGAGGAAAGGGGCGCCATGCCCATCAGCATTGCAAAGGGCTTTGCAAGGTTCGATGCGGATACGGATGCACACTTTGAGGATGTGTTCCGGCGAGCGGATTATGCCATGTATGCAAACAAAAGGCAAATCAAGGGCCTTGCGGTTTGAACGATGGATAAATACGGTGCGCGCGGGATGCGCTGAAGGAAATACCGGCCTCGGAAACATGATGTTTCCGGGGTTTTTTGTTGTCCATCGGGGCAGAATGAATGTGTTTAAAGGGGAAAAAGACAGATAAGGAAAGGAGCTGGCTATGAAGAAGGGCAACGGAATCCCGGCGGCGCCGGGCGTCGCCATGGGCCCGGCAGTTGTGTATCGCAGGGCGCAGCGCATCCCGTCCGCAGCTGCCGGATCTCCGGCGGCGGAAACGGAACGCTTCTGCGCAGCGGTGGAGACGGCCCGCGCGCAGCTGACGGCCCTGTTTAAAAGCGCAAAGGCGGAGATCGGCGAGGAGCAGGCGGCCATTGTGGAGGTTCAGCTGCTGATGCTGGATGATCCGGACTTCCTCGCGGGCGTGAACCAGGCCATCGGGGGCGGCGCGGCGGCAGCCGACGCGGTGCTGGAAACAGGCGAGCGCTTCGCGCGGGTGTTTGCGGCCATGGAGGATGCGTACATAAGCGCCCGCAGCGCGGATATCCGCGATGTGTCCCGTCGGCTGTATGATATCCTCTGCGGCAGCGCCGGTTTCCGGCTGCCGGAGGGCGCCTTTCTGCTGGTGGCGGAGGATTTGTCGCCCAGCGAGACCCTCCAGCTGCCCCGCGGGCGGGTCAGGGGCATCGTCACCCGGCAGGGCTCGGCCGTCAGCCATACTGCCATTCTGGCCAGGGCACTGGGCGTCCCCGCGCTGGTACGGGCCGACATCGCCCTTGAGGCGGCAGAGCGCTGTCAGCTCCTTGCGGTGGACGGCTTCACCGGCGCCTGGTACGCCGACCCGGACGAGGCGACCCAGGCCATGCTGCGCGCCAAAGACGCAGAGGCTGCCGCTGCCCGCAGCGCCCTGGAGGCTTACCGCGGCCGGGCGAGCGTCACCCGCACGGGCAAGCGGGTGCTGCTGATGGCCAACATCGGCGGCCCGGAGGAGGCGGAGGCGGCCGTCCGGGCGGACGCAGAGGGGATCGGGCTGATGCGCAGCGAGTTCCTCTACCTGGGCCGGGATTCCCTGCCCACGGAGGAAGCGCTGTACAGGGCTTACCGGCGGGTCGCCGAGGTTATGGGGGAAAGGCCGGTGGTCATCCGCACGCTGGACGTCGGCGCGGACAAGCAGCTGGGCTGCCTTGACCTGGGGGAGGAAGAGAATCCGGCGCTGGGCCTGCGCGGGCTGCGCGTCTGCCTGACCCATGAGGCGCTCTTCCGCACGCATCTGCGCGCCATCTATCGCGCATCCGTCAGCGGAAATCTGCACATGATGTTTCCGATGGTCGCTTCCCTGTGGGAGCTGAAGAAGGCCAAGGCCCTGTGCGCGCAGGTGCGCAGGGAATTGGAGGCGGAGGGCTGCCCCACCCGCGAGGTGCCCATCGGCGTGATGGTGGAGACCCCGGCGGCGGCCATCCTGGCAGGGGAGCTGGCCCGGGAGGTCGCCTTCCTCTCCGTGGGCACCAACGATCTGACCCAGTACACCCTGGCGATGGATCGCCAGAACGCCGGGCTGAGCGAATTCTATGATCCCTGCCATCCGGCGGTGATGGCGCTGCTGGCCCATGTCGCCCGGACTGCCCGTGAAAACGGCGTGTGGGCGGGCGTTTGCGGCGAAATGGCGGCGGATCCCGCGATGCAGGAGCGCCTCGTCGCCATGGGCTACTCCGAATTGAGCATGGCGGCGGACTGCATCCTGGCGGCGAGAAAGCGCATCTGCGAATCGGAGGCCTGACCAATCAGCAAGAAAGAGAGGAATGATCCCATGCAACAGATCAAGCACGTTATCAACGATCCCCTGGGCATGCACGCCCGGCCGGCGGGTTTGCTGGTGAAGACCGCTGCGCCCTTTTCTTCCCGGATCACCGTGAGCACCCCGGCTGGCGCCGCCGACGCCAGGCGCCTGATGGCACTGATGTGCCTGGCCGCCAAAAAGGGCACGGAAATGACAATCACCATCGAGGGCCCCGACGAGGTGCAGGCGGCCGCCGCGCTGCGGGCATTCCTTGATGCCAACCTGTGAGCCGCGCCCGTCCGCCGGAGGGCAGAAACAGGCGGCACAGGCCGACTTTCCTGCGGCGATGGAACATTCCCCGCCGATTCTACCGCTGGGAGATTGACAAGGCCGGAGAGCCCCGTTATAATAGGAAACGGCGCATCGGAGGGCTGGTACTGCGGTAGACGGTTATTGGCTGGATAAGATGTCAGGTGAAAACCCTGATGCTTATCCGGCTTTTTTTACAGAAACGACGATCCCGAACGAGGGAGGGATGAGATTTGCAGAAAGAAACGAAAAAGCAGGGCAAGGCAGCGCTGATCTGGCGCTTCCTGCAGGGCAGCAAGGCCATGTTCGTGGTGAGCATCCTCATGGCGATGCTGACGGCGCTGGCGGATATGCTCACGCCGCAGATTGTCCGCGTGACGGTGGACAACGTGATCGGCGCAACCCCCATGGAGCCGGGCTCGCTGGCGGAAAAGCTGGTGGTGTATGCCGGCGGCGCGGAGTATCTGGGGCAGAACCTGTGGCTCCTGGCGCTGGCGGTGCTGGCCGTGGCGCTGGTGAAGGTGCTGAGCCAGTATGGCTTCACCCTCAGCAACACCCGCGCATCGGAAACGCTGGTGAAAACCATGCGCGACAAGCTGTACACCCACATCGGCCGCCTGCCCTTCTCCTGGCATATGAAGAACCACACGGGCGACATCATCCAGCGCTGCACGTCGGACATTGAAACCACGCGCAACTTCGTCGCGGGCCAGCTGACGCAGCTGTTCCGCATCGTGATCCTGGTGGTCATGTCGATGATCTTCATGATGGGCATGAACCCCTGGCTGACGCTGATCGCGCTGATCCCGATGCCCTTCATCGTGCTGTACTCGCTGCATTTCCACAACAAGATCGGCGAGGGCTTCAAGGCCTGTGACGAGGCGGAGGGCCGCCTGTCCGCCATGGCCCAGGAGAACCTGACCGGCGTGCGTGTGGTGCGCGCCTTTGGCCGCGAGAAATACGAGCGCGACCGCTTCGAAAACCACAACAACGAATACACCAACCTGTGGATCCGCATGGGCGGCGTGATGAGCCGCTTCTGGTCCACCTCGGATGTGCTCTCCGGTATGCAGATCATGCTGGTGGTGGTTTTCGGCGTGGTGTTTTGCCTGAACGACAAGATGCAGCCGGGCGAGTACATGGCCTTCCTGGCCTACAATGGTCAGCTGGTGTGGCCCATCCGCATGCTGGGCCGCATGATCTCCGAAATGAGCAAGGCCGGCGTGGCGGTGGACCGCATCGGCTATATCATGGACTCTGAGGTGGAGAAGGACGCGGAGATTACTGTGGAGCCTGACATGACGGGCGACATTGCCTTTGAGCACGTCAACTTCGCCTATGACGGCTGCCCGCAGATGCTGCATGACATCCACTTCACCATGAAGGCCGGAACGACCCTGGGCATCCTGGGCGGCACGGGCAGCGGCAAGTCGACCATGATGCTGCTCCTGGACCGCCTCTACGATCTGCCTGCGGAGAACGGCCGCATCACCATCGGCGGCGTGGACATCGCGCAGATCAGCCGCGAGCACCTGCGCAAGAACATTGGCATCGTGCTGCAGGAGCCCTTCCTCTTCAGCCGCACGCTCCGCGAAAACCTCTCCATCACCGACGATGGCCTGACCCTCACCGATATCCGCGAGGCTGCAAAGGCCGCCTGCCTGGATGACACCATCGAGGGCTTCACCAAGGGCTACGAAACCTTCGTCGGCGAGCGCGGCGTGACCCTCTCCGGCGGTCAGAAGCAGCGCGCAGCCATCGCCCGCATGCTCACGCAGCACACGCCCATCATGATCTTCGACGACAGCCTCTCCGCCGTGGACGCGGAGACCGACGCGAAGATCCGCAGCGCCCTGGAAAAGCGCTTCGGCAGCGCATCCATCATCCTCATTTCCCACCGCATCTCGACCTTGTCCAAGGCGGATCAGGTGATTGTGCTGGATCGCGGGCGCATCGCGGAAATGGGCACGCCGGAGGAGCTGGCCAGGGCTGGCGGGCTCTACCAGAAAATCAGCGAGATCCAGTCCATGACGGCAGAGGAGGTGCAGCAATGAGCGAGAAGCATGAAGAGAAGCGCTCTCTGCCCTTCTTTGGCATCCCCAAGGTGGTGCCCTTCCTGAGCGGCTACAAGCGGATGATGTTCGTGATGGTCTTCTGCGGCCTCATGTCCACCTGCGTGGACCTGCTGGTGCCCCAGTTCCAGCGCTACGCCCTTGATCACTTCATCAAGGAGCGCACGGTGGACACCCTGCCGCTGTTCATCGTGTTCTATCTCGCGGTGATCGTGCTGACGGGCCTGCTGAACTACGTCTCCTGCTCCTACGCGATGAAGACCGAGGTGAGCGTCAACCGCGACCTGCGCAACGCCGCCTTCAACCACCTGCAGACGCTGTCCTTCTCCTACTTCAACCAGAACAGCGTGGGCTACATTCACGCCCGTGTCA
>JBGVOA010000470.1:0-3143 GCA_045126095.1 Christensenellales bacterium
CCAGCTGTGGTAAAAGCCCAGCGCGCGAAGCTTTCGCTGCACGGCGCGCACCTGGGCGGAGCGGTCGCCGTTTTTCAGCGTCCGCAGGCTGCCGCCGGTCTCGCCATAGGGGCCGCACTCGATCACCACCACCGTGCCGTCGGGCACGCAGGCGTAGAGCGCTTCCGCGTCTGCCACATGCATGCGGATGCAGCCGTGGGAGGCGTTGCTGCCAATGGATTCCGGCTTGTTGGTGCCGTGGATGCCGTAATGCCCCCAGGGCACGTTCAGCCCCAGAAAGCAGGTGCCGAAGCCGCCCATCTGCCCGGAGAAGCGATGCGTGATGCGGAATACGCCGATGGGCGAGGGCGTTTCCCAGCTGCCGGTGGCAACGGGGTAGCTGGCCACCAGCGTGCTGCCCTGCCAGAGGGTGAGGCGCTTCTGCTCCACGTCCACATGGATGACGTAGGGCGATTCACGGGCATGGGCTCTGCCGCAAGAGAGGAGCGCCAGCAGGAGCGCTGCTGCGAGAATGCTGCACCGCATTGAATCTGCCTCCCTTCCTGTGCCTGTGCCAAAGGGTATGCGTGCGGGAGGACGGGATATACCGTCACAGAGATGAAGAATTTGTATGGAAAACCGACCTTTTCGTCTTGAATTCCGCATAGATACCTGCTATAATGAAAAAGGTTCCTGATTCCCCAACAACTGCGGCGGACGGGCTGTCTGTCGCTGACAACAAAAGGAGGAATTCACCATGAAGAAGTTGCTTGCGTTGCTCCTGACCGCGCTGATGCTGCTTAGCTGCACCGCGATGGCCGAGGAAGCCGCTCCCGCCGGGCTGACGAAGAACGTCGTCATCCTCTTTACCTCCGACGTGCACGCCGGCCTGGATCAGGGCTGGGGCTACGCCGGCCTTGCGCACCTGCGCGATCAGCTGGCGGCTGAGAACCACGTTGTTCTGGTGGACAACGGCGACGCCATCCAGGGCGAAACCATCGGCACGATGACCGACGGCCGCGCGCTGGTGGAACTGATGAACGTGGTCGGCTATGACGTGGCCGTCCCCGGCAACCATGAGTTTGACTACGGTATGGACAACTTCCTGAACCTGGCGAACGAAGTGGCCCAGTACCCCTACACCGCTGCTAACTTCACCTACAAGGAGGAGCCCGTCTTCGCGCCCTATGTCGTCAAGGAATTTGACGGCGTGAAGCTGGCCTTCGTGGGCGTGACCACCCCCAAGACCATCACTTCCTCCACCCCCACCTACTTCCAGGATGAGAATGGCGAGTATGTGTACGCCTTCAGCCAGGATGACACCGGCGCGAAGTTCTACGCTGCCATCCAGTCCGCGGTGGACGCTGCCCGTGCTGAGGGCGCGCAGTATGTCATCATCTGCGGCCACCTGGGCACCGAGGAAACCTGCGAGCCCTACACCTCCATCGACGTGATCTACAACGTTTCCGGCATCGACGCTGTGCTGGACGGCCATGCCCACGAGGTCATGGACTCCAACATCGTCATGGGCAAGAACGGCAACGACGTTGTCCGTGCGGCCTGCGGCACCAAGCTGGCCCACATCGGCGCGCTGACCATCACTCCCGACGGCAAGATCTCTTCCACCCTGTACACCTGGGATCAGGAAGTCAGCCCCGTAGAGTACTACGGCCTGACCGGCGAAGTGGTGGACGCTGTGAACGCGAAGGTTGCTGAGCTGGACGTGATCCGCCAGACCATCGTGGCCCGCACCGAAACCGCTCTGCACATCTACGATCCCGTGGCCACCGACGTGCGCATCATCCGCAACGCCGAGACCAATCTGGGCGACCTGTGTGCTGACGCCTACCGCGCCATGTCCGGTGCTCAGGTGGCCTTCGTCAACGGCGGCGGCATCCGCGCGCAGATCCCCGCTGGCGACATCACCCTGGAGCAGATCTTCAACGTGCATCCCTTCGGCAACGTGATGTGCATGGTCGAGGTGACCGGCCAGCAGATCCTGGATGCGCTGGAGTGGGGCGCCCGCAATGTGCCCGGTGAGAACGGCGGCTTCCTGCAGGTGTCCGGCCTGACCTACGAGATCCACACCTACATCGCTTCCTCCTGCACCTCTGACGAGAATGGCATGTTCACCGGCGTTGCTGGCGAGTACCGCGTGAAGAACGTGGTCGTTGGCGGCGAGCCCCTGGATGTGAACAAGACCTACACCCTCGCTTCCCACAACTACATGCTCAAGTCCGCCGGTGACGGCTACGCCATGTTTGCTGGCGCGAAGCTCCTCATCGACGAGACCCTGATCGACAACCAGGTCCTCATCACCTACATCACCACCGAGCTGGGCGGCGTTGTGGGCGAGGCGTACGCCAACCCCTACGGCCAGGGCCGTATCGTGGGCGTGCCCGAGGCTCCTGCGGCTGAGTAAGCCTGATCATTGACTCCCGGCCCTCTGCCTTTGCGGCAGAGGGCTTTTTTGTGCTTGTGCAGCTTCCATTTTTGTGGTAAGATATCCATTGCACAGGAAGGGCGGATGCGCCCTGTTGGAGGGATCACCATGGAAGAAACGATGAAGCTGATGCTGTTGGCAGCTGCCGGCATTGCCGTCTGCTTTCTGGTCAGGGGACTTATGGATATGCTGCGTGTGAATGCGGCGGACGCCCGGGTGCTGCAGGTGCGGGGTGTGGTACGGCAGCTCAGCGCCCATGGCCGCTTTGCGCAGCAGGCGGTGCTGACGTTGAATGTGGAGGAGGCCGTCGTGCGGGTGAAATGCATTCTGCCTGGGCCATTGCTGGGCAGAAGCAAGCGCCGTGTGACGGATCTGGTGGACGTGTATTGGCAGAAGGGAACGACGGAAGCGGTGGCCTGCCAGACAGTCCGTGACGGACAGAGGATGTTCATCATCGGTTTTGTTGCGCTGGCGGCTGTAGGGCTGGCTTATATGCTTTTATTCTAAAAAATCGCATAGCAAAAGGGCTGTCCGGCAAATACCGGGCAGCCCTTTGGTGTTGGGCAATCAGATCTTGATAATGATGCGGCCGCAGCTGACGCAGGTGACCAGCGTGTCGCTGGCGTTGCGGACGCTGTGCAGCACCGCGGAGGGCAGGGAGGTGTTGCAGCCGGAGCACTGATCCACATTCAGGCGGGCCAGCGGGGGCGAGAGGCGCTTC
>JBGVOA010000471.1:0-5319 GCA_045126095.1 Christensenellales bacterium
CGGATCATCCGGATCGGAAAGCAGGCGGAGGATGATCGGCAGCGTCTCGTTGAGCACCTCCGGCGGCATGTCGTTGACCAGGAAGCATGACACATCCCTGATCACCTTGCTCAAAAAGTGCTGCTCACAGTAATCAAATCCCGGAGTGCCGTCCTCCTTCTGCATGACCCAGCGGGCGTTATCGTGGGTCATGGGATCAAACAGCGCACCGTCCTCGCTCTTGGCGTCAACAAAGAAGCAGTTCTCCTCCAGACCGACCATCTCCATAAAATGGCCGACATAGGAGCCGTAGGGGAAGACCTGGTAAATCTGGTGCTCGATCTGTTTGAATTTGTCGCCGTACTTTTCCAGGAAGGCCTTCGAATAGCCCGGGCCATCCAGGGACCAGATATGGCGCAGCTTGCCCTCGTTTTCCGGATCGAGGAAAGCCGCCAGGGTAACCGCGTCGCGCCCGCCCTGGGAGTGTCCGGTCGCATCGAAGGAATCGTATTCGTGCAGGTATGCGTTGACGCGGTCGTTGATCCACTTTTCCTCAGCCGTCAGCTCGCTCCGGGTGAACTCGCCATCGTTGATCCAGTCGGTCACCGTGCCGTTGGTGCCCTGGATCCCCACGAAGGCGTGGCCGTCGCCGGCGGAGAGGGCCATCACGCAGGTGTTGACAACGCCCGTATCCGTCGCATCCACATGGTCGATGTGCAGATCGGCGTAACGCCCATTGTTGCGCAGCGCAATGAGGAAAGCGCGATCCTTGGCCTTCATTGTGCCGCCGGATCGTGCGTCAGCCGCCAGCAGAGCGTCGCAGTACTCCTGGACAGAGAGGTCCTCGCGTCCCGCTGCAATGCGGTACTCCACGCTGTTGGAGAACTTGCGCGCATACGCGAGGTTGCTGATGATGTTGTAATCCTCAGCGGTAACGTTGTCCTTGTTCAGCGGGGCAGCGTCCTTGGTGTCCACCAGATACTTGGCCAGGGAAGAGTAGTTGTCGATTTTATTTTCTGGATCGCTCGAATCGATCACATTGTCCAGGTCCATGGACTGCTGTTCCGCATAAGCCTTGGCCTGACGGTCGAACTCAGCAAGCTCCTCCCGCGATGCGGACGCATCCGGAACCCTCGGCAGACTATCCGGAGAGATGGGGTTCTCAGGCGCACTCTCCGGGCCCACATGCGTTACGCCGATGTCCCGGTCCGCAGCCGTCTCAGGCCCTGCCACCAGCTCGCGGGCGTACCCGATAGCAGCCTCGCCAAGATCCACCGCGCCGTGAGCCAGCGTTTCGCCCACATTCAGCGCATCATGCCTGGCAGCTGCGTCCGCGCTCACCGCATCGTGCATCGCAGCCGCATTGGCGTCGATCCTGTCATGCGCACTGATCGGCACAACATCATCTGGAATCACTTCATCGATCACGCGGGCCACGTTCCCAGTGTGCCCCGGAAGTTCGGACGACGGAACGGTCCAGTTCCCGGCGTCATGCGTGTAGAGCGAACCCACATAATCCTCCGGGGCAGTCGGGCCCTGAGGCATCTGGGCAGACCAGTTCGCCGAGCCGTGCGAACGGGCTGCCGCATCCATGTCCAGGGTTCCCATCTGCTGCGTCAGCTGGCCCACGAAGTCCGTATCCCGCAGCATTTCCGGGTTTGCCATCGCTTGCTGCAGCTGGCCCACAAACGCGTCGGACGCGCCAGCAGAGCGCGCAATGCCCAACAGCTCCGCCTGAGCCGCCGCCGCATCCGCGCCAAGAGACACGTCCACCGACGCAAACGCTCCCTTAATACCCGCATACAGCGCCTCACTTGTCGGGTTTGACATTGCTCTGTCGCGGACCTGCTGGGCCTCCTGACTGGCAGCAAAGTTCCTCACTTGCTCCAGGCCAGCCCATCCCGCCTCGACATCAAACCCGATACCGGGGTTCTGATTCATTCCGTTCGCCATATGCTCATCCCTGCCGTTTCCTTAGAAATTCACAAGCTGCTTACAGCTTGCTGATGACGCTCTTGATCCCTCTGAAGATTTCAATCTCCTTTTGGAGCCGTTCCACAAGTAATTCCGTACCCATTCCTTCAACCTTCTGCAGTTCAAGGACCGCCGAATACATGTTGTCCATCGCCAGCTGGATGGACGAAAGCACACTCCGCTTGTGGCCCTGACCCGCGCTGTTCAGGTAATAGTCGCCGGACAAGCTGGGCTTGCTGCTATATGTAGCCACGAGTCCACGCCTCCTTTCACGCTTTCTGCTCCCAATCAGAGGAACATGTCAACGATCTGCTCCATCGTCTCCACGTTCTGGCCCTCTGCGATGAGGTAATTGCGCCTGCTGGTTGCAATCTGGTTGTTCACGCCAGTCACAAAGGCTGAAATCTGGTTCAGCGCCTCGTTTTTACCATTGATCAGCCCCTGGATATTCGCTGCGAGAGTCCCGGACCACACGTTACGGATCCCATCCTTCGCCTGATCGATGATGTTGTTGCAGCGCACAAGCTCCGCCGAACACTCCGTCAGCTCGTCGCAGGTATCCTGCGCCGCCTTCGGGTCAAATCTGATATCCATACCCATTCCCCTTTACGCCGCATGGCGGGAAAAGCCCCGCCATGCGGCTCACGCAATGCAGCTTACTTGAACATGTCCACGATGGAGTGCATGGTATCGGTCGCCGCGGTCTCGGTGGTGGCGTAGTTCTGGGCGATGTTGTCCAGCAGGGCGCTGAAGCTCTCCACCTCGGCGTGCAGAAGGGCAAACTTGTCCTCCATGCTGGAAACCAGGCTGCTCAGGTTATTGGCCGCCTCGCTCTGCCAGAGGGTGCGCAGCTCGGTCACCAGGCCGGAAACGGACTCCAGACGGCTGTCCATGGTGCTGTTGCTCTCGCGGATGGCCGCAGAGGTGCTGATGAGTTTTTCCCGGGAAACGCCAACATTTTCTGCCATTGTTGTATCCTCCTTCTAATGCGCTCAGCCTGATCAGACCATGTTCTTGCGGACGGTCGCGTCGTACTGCTCGGCGATGGCACGGATGCCCTCGGCGGAGTTGACCAGACGATCGTACATGGCGGTGAAGTCGCCCTGATAGCCGTCGATCTTGGCGATGTAGGCCTTGCCGTCGGCGCTGGTAAAGGTCTTGTTCAGGTCATGGATGGTGTCGTACATCGCATCGAAGGCGGCCTTGAAGGCAGCGGCCTCGGACAGGATGCTCTCCGCATTCTGCAGAACGGCGCCTGTGTTGACCTTGGTGATCTCAGACATGGGGATTCCTCCTTTATTTTTTCAGGGTCCTGCCCTGAATTTTTTATATCAAGTACAGCAGCTCGCTGTCCAGGATACCCTGTTCGTGCAGCGTCCTGTCCGCCGCAAGGGGCTTGCCCTCCCGGGCTGACCAGAGCATGGGGGACGCCTGCAGCGGCAGCTCCTGGGGCTGCTGACTGCGGAGCATCTTCACCAGCGTATCGGTGATGATCCCGGCGGCGGCGTCATAGGGCAGCCGCACGTCGTAGCTGCGGTTCGCTATGGGAAGCTGCAGCCGGACAAAAACCTTTTCCTTCATTTTTCCGTTGCCTCCCTTCAGCCCGCGATGATCTTCAGGCGCACCGTCTTGCCGCGGGGCAGGAAGTAGCCGTACGCGCCCTCAGGCAGCTTCTCGCTGCCGGAAATGCCGTTCGCCGTCATCAGCGTCTGACGCTTCACGCCGTCGCCCAGCCACAGGCCCTCCCGGATGGCCACATTCTTGTACCAGGTGCGGGACAGAAGCGCAGACACGCGATCCACCTGCTGGCAGATCACGAAGGTCATGTTCAGGCCCGGACGGCCCTTGAGCATCACCGCATCCAGCGCGTCCTTGCCGCTGATCTTCATGATCCTGCCGCCCACATCCACCTGGCACTCGATGGCGTCCGCTGCCTCGGCCATTTCGGCCAGGCCGTTGACGAGGATGACCAGCTCCTGATAGACCGGCGGCTCTTTGCCCTCGGCGCGGGCGGTTTTCTCCTCGTTGTTGCGGCGCAGCAGTTCGCCGGTGATGGCGGACAGCGCCTCGGGCAGGCGGCTGACCCCGTATGCTTCCACGTTGGGACGTTCCGGCAGGCGGAGGCTGCCCGACATATCCAGCACCATCACGCGGCGCTCGCCGCCCTCCGCCAGCAGGCCGGCGAAGCTCTCCAGGAAGGGGTATTCCGGTTTGGACTCGTACAGCGCCGCGTTGACGAAGCGCTCGGTGAGGTTCCAGCGGATGGTGCGCAGGTCGCGGCGCTCCAGGCCGATGGGCACTCCGTTGAGCGGCGCGCTCTTCGCCCCGTCCAGCAGCAGCTGCGCGGTGACTGTATCCGGCATGAGGCGCACGCGGTGGGCCCGCACGCGGCTGACGGCAGAGAGCTCGCGGCCCAGGCGGCGCATTTCCTCCGCCACCTTGCCTGCCTCGCTGCCGCTGATGAGCGCCGTCTGGAATTCCAGCACATGCTCGCCGCCGCGGAACACGCCGCTGCCCACGCGGTTCATGGGCAGGGCCTCGTTGGCGGTGCCCAGCAGGAGCGTGTACTCCGCCCTTTCGGGCATCTGCATGCAGACAACGCGCTTGAAGCTCTGCGTCAGGCGCAGGCGCAGCGAGGAGCTGCTGACGGCGGAGATGATGGCATGCACGCCCACGCGCAGGCCGTCGCGGATAAGGGAATACATCATATCGTCGTAGGCGGAGTAGCCCTCGGCAAAGCCGGGATAGTTGTCCACCACGATGAGGATGCTGGGCATGGCGCTTTCGGGATGCTCCTTGCGGTAGGCCTCCAGGGAGCCGCCGTACTCGGAAAGCAGCTTCCTGCGGCGGTCAATCTCCTCCTCCAGGTAGAGCATCAGCTTCTGCAGTTTCTCCTCGTCACCGGGAACGATCACTTCGCCCACCTGCGGCATGTTCTGGAACATCTGCAGCGTCTCGGTAGCAAAGTCCAGGCAGTAGATGTTGATTTCGTTCGCCGGATGGTTCCGGCACAGGTCATACACCGCCGCGCTGAGCAGCTCGGTGCAGCCCGAGCCGGTCACGCCGTAGATGATGGTGTTGCCGTTTTCGATGATATCCAGCTGCATCGGGTACTGGCTCTGCATGAAGGGATCGTCCACCATGCCGATCACCGGTGCAATGGAGTAGGGCTTGTGCTCCGGCTTATGCTGCTTTTCGATCTCGTCGATGGTCACGTCCGTGCGCAGCATCGGCAGCCAGATGGGCTGAATGTGCATGCCCTCGCGCTCCGCGCCCTGGCGGACATGCTCCACCAGCTCGTCCACCTGCTTGATGCGCTTCACGCCGTCGTCCTTCTTGGGGAGCCTGGCCTTCATGGTGGTCATG
>JBGVOA010000472.1:0-7544 GCA_045126095.1 Christensenellales bacterium
ATGGCCCCCTGCCTCCGGTTTTTGGGGACGTGTATGCTGCGCAGGACGCCATGCGCAATCAAATCCGTTCCGCCACAACCGTCATCTGCATGGCTACCATGCTGCACACCATCGCGACTGGCAACATGACGCCCTCCTTCCGCATGACGAAGGACGGCACCATCCGCCAGGTGTACTTCTACTGCGTGGACGTGAGCGAGTTTGCCGTTAACAAGCTGGCCGACCGCGGCAGCCTGAGCGCCCGCGGCATCGTCACCAACGTGCAGGACTTTGTGGTGCTGCTGCAAAAGGGCCTGGGCCTGGCCAAGAAGGATTGACCCAAATAGAAAAATCCCGGCATCCGTGATGGGTGCCGGGTTCCTTTTGTTTACAGCACGTTCTTGCCGCCCACGAAGACCATCTTCGTGCGGGCCTGGATGTCCTTGAGCGGGTCGCCCTGCCAGATGGCGAAGTCCGCATCCTTGCCGCGTTCCAGGGAGCCGACGCGCTCCTCAATGCCCGCGACCTTCGCCGGGTTGATGGTGATGGCGCGCCAGGCGGCGGCCTCGTCGAGGCCTTCGCGGACGGCCAGACCCGCGCACAGAGGCAGGTAATTCAGCGGGATGACCGGCGCGTCGGTAATGATGCACACCTCCAGGCCCGCCTTGTTCAGGATGCCGGGTGTGGCGAAGGACTTCTCCTTCAGCTCAAACTTGCTCTTGCTGCCAAGGGAGGGGCCGACCAGCACCGGCTTGCCTGCGTCCACCAGCTTATCGACGATGAGATGGCCCTCGGTGACGTGGTCGAGGGTCACGTCCACGTCGAATTCCTTGCAGACCCTGAGCACGGTGAGGATGTCGTCTGCCCGGTGGGCATGGGCCTTGAGCGGGATTTCCTTGCGGATCACGGGCAGCATGGCCTCCATCTGGAAGTCGAAGGGCGCGGGCTTACCCTCGGCCTTCGCGGCCTCAATGTCCGCGGCGTACTTCTTCGCCTTGGCGAGGGTGCCACGCAGCAGCGCCGCCACGCCCATGCGGGTGATGGGCAGCTTGCGTCCGTTCTGGCCGTAGCAGCCCTTGGGGTTCTCGCCCATGGCGATCTTCATGGCCACGGCAGGGCGGAGGATCATGTCGTCCACATTATCGCCGTGGAGTTTGATGGCGCAGAAGGTGCCGCCGATGACGTTGGCGCTGCCGGGGCCGGTGATGGCAGTGGTCACGCCGCCGGCGAGGGCCACGTCGAAGGCCTCGTCGTTGGGGTTGATCGCGTCAATGGCGCGCATTTCCGGGGTGACGGGGCCGGACATCTCGTTGTAGTCCGCGCCTTCCCAGCGGACGGCCTCCTCGTGCAGACCGATGTGGGTGTGCGCGTCGATGAAGCCGGGGCAGACCAGGTTGCCCTTTGCGTCGACGACCTGGCATCCGGCGGGAGCGTCCACCGTTTCGCCGATGGCGACGATCTTGCCGCCATCAATCAGCAGCTGACCGCAGCGGATATCGGGGGAGGTGATGGGGCGCAGGTGCGCGTTGATGATGTGCAGCATGGCGGGCTCCTCCTTACTTATACGGGTTCAGGTGATCATCCATCAGCACCACGCCGACCTTGCCCAGGTCGTAGGGCGTGGCCTGGTAGACGAAGTAGTTCAGCCAGTTGCAGTAGAGCAGGTTCGCGCTGGAGCGCCAGGTGCAGACAGGCTCCTGCGTGGGGTCGTCGCCGGGGAAGTAGTTGCAGGGCACGTCCGGGTTGATGCCGGCGTTCACATCGCGGGTGTATTCGCCCAGGAGGGTTTCCGCGTCGTATTCGCTGTGGCCGGTGATGAAGATCTGCCGTCCACCGTGGGTGGAGATGGCGTACACACCCGCCTCGTCGGATTCGGCCAGCACCTTCAGTTCCGGCCGGGCGAGGATGTCCGCTTTTTCTACCGTGGTGTAGCGGCTTTGCGGCACCATGAAGGTATCGTCAAAACCGCGGAAGAGGATCGAGCCCTTGTGCACCACCTTGTGGCGGTACACGCCGGAGAGCTTCCTGGGCAGCGCCTTCTTCGGCACGCCCCAGTGGTAGTACAGGCCCGCCTGCGCGCCCCAGCAGATGTGGAAGGTGCTGGTGACATGGGTCTTCGTCCACTCGAAGATCTCGCACAGCTCCTCCCAGTAGTCCACCTCCTCGAAGGGCAGCTGCTCCACCGGCGCGCCGGTGATGACCATGCCGTCGTAGGTGCAATCCCGCACCTGGTCGAAGGTCTTGTAGAAGGCCAGCATGTGCTCGGCGGAGGTGTTCTTGCTCACATGGCTGCTGACCATCAGCAGCTCCAGCTCCACCTGCAGGGGCGTATTGCCCAGCAGGCGCGCCAGCTGGGTTTCGGTGGCGATCTTGGTGGGCATCAGGTTCAGCAGCAGGATCTTCAGCGGACGGATGTCCTGCGTGACGGCGCGGTCGGCAGCCATGACGAAGATGTTCTCGCCCCGCAGCTTGGCGGCGGCGGGCAGATCGTTGGGGATTTTAATGGGCATGGTTTGTCACCTCAGTGTGGATTCGTTGTGGATAACTCAGCCGAGGATGCTCCGTGCGATCTCCACGGCGGCCTTGGCGTCCCGGGCATAATGCGCGCCCAGGGAGGCGGCGTACTCCGGGGTGACCACCGCGCCGCCCAGCATGATGGCGGGCGGGTTGGGGAGGGCGTGAAGCTGGCGGACGGTCTCGGCCATGGCCGGGAGGGTCGTGGTCATCAGCGCCGAAAGGCCGACGAGGCCCACGTTCTCGCGCACGGCGGCGTCGGCGATGGTTTCCGGCGGCACGTCGCGGCCCAGGTCGAGGATCTCGTAGCCGTAGTTGCTCATCACGGTCTTGACGATGTTCTTGCCGATATCGTGGATGTCGCCCTTGACGGTGGCGATGATGACCTTCCCCTTGCGGACGGTCTCGCCGCCGGTGGACGCGAGCTTCTCCTGGATGACGGCGAAGACGGCCTGTGCCGCCTGCGCTGCGGAGAGCAGCTGGGGCAGGAAGGCGCGTCCGGCCTCATAATCCGCACCGACGCGGTCGAGGGCGGGGATGAGGTGGCCTTCCACCAGGGACAGCGCGGGCTCGGTTTCCAGCAGTGCGCGGGCGAGCCTTGCTGCGTCCGCCTTTAGGCCGCGGATGATGGCGTCATCCAGCGTCATGGAGGCTGCGGGGGCAGCGGTGGGCCTGGGAGCATCCGCGACAGGCTGGGCAAAGCGGTCGACATAATTCCGGCAGCCTGCGTCCTCGCCGGACAGCACGCGATGGGCGGCGATGGCGTCCATCATTTCCTTCTGGCTGGGGTTGAGGATGGGCAGTGTCAGGCCGGCGTGCATCGCCTGCACGAGGAAGGTTTGCGTCATCAGCGGGCGATTGGGCAGGCCGAAGGAGATGTTCGACACGCCCAGCACGGTTTGCAGCCCCATTTCAGTACGGACGCGGCGGATGGCCGCCAGGGTCTCGCGGGCCTGCTCCTGCTGCGCGGAGACGGTGAGGGTCAGGCAGTCGATCCACAGGTCGCTGCGGGGGATGCCGTGGCTTTCCGCGGCGCTCAGGATGCGCTCTGCAATGCGGACGCGCTCGTCCGCCGTCCTGGGCAGGCCGGTTTCGTCCAGCGTCAGGCCCACGACGGATGCGCCGTACTTTTTCACGATGGGCAGCAGACGGCTGAGCACCTTTTCGTCGCCGTTGACGGAGTTCACCGCCGCCTTGCCGCAGTACACGCGCAGGCCCGCCTCGATGGCCTCGGGGTTGGTGGAATCCAGCATCAGCGGGAGGTCGGTGGCCTCCTGCAGGCGGCGCACCACCAGCGGCAGCATGGCGACCTCGTCCACGCCGGGGTAGCCCACGTTCACGTCCAGGATGTCCGCGCCCGCGTCCTCCTCCTGAATGGCCACGTCGACAATGTAGTCGATATCGCCGGCCAGCAATGCCTGCTGGAAACGCTTCTTGCCGGTGGGGTTGATGCGCTCGCCGATGACCCGCACGCCGTCCACCGTGACGGCCTTCGTGGCGGTGCAGACGAGGCTCCTGCCGCAGGCTTCGCGCCGGCTGGGAACGAGCCCCTTCACGCGCTCGTGCAGCGCGCGGATGTAGTCGGGGTCGGTGCCGCAGCAGCCGCCCACGACGCTCACGCCCGCCTCGACGGCCTCCGCCATCGCCTCGGCGAACTCTGCCGGGGACAGGTCGTAGTGGCCGTCCACCGGGTCGGGCAGGCCCGCGTTGGGCTTGGCGACGACCGGCAGGTGCGTGTGGGCGAGGATCTCCCGCAGCACGCCCAGCAGCTGGCGCGGGCCCAGGGAGCAGTTCAGGCCGATGGCGTCCGCGCCCAGGCCCGTCAGCGTCGCGGCCATCGAAGCCGCCGTGCAGCCGGTGAAGGTGCGGCCGTTCTCCTCGAAGCTCATCGTCACCATGACGGGCAGGTCGCTGTTCTCCTTCGCGGCGATCAGGGCCGCGCGGGCCTCCTGCAGGTCGGTCATGGTCTCGATGGCGATCAGGTCGGCCCCGGCTGCGACGCCTGCCCGCACCAGCTCGGCAAACATGTCCACCGCGCTCTCAAAGGGCAGCGTGCCCAGGGGTTCCAGCAGCTCTCCCAGGGGGCCGACGTCCAGGGCGACCCTCGCATCCGTGCCCTCGCAGGCCTTGCGTGCGGCGGCAATGGCTCCGGCGACGACCTCGTCCACCGTGTGGCCCAGCTTCTCCAGCTTGCGGCGGTTCGCGCCGAAGGTGTTCGCGTAGACGATCTGCGTGCCGGCTTCGACATACTGCCGGTGGACGCTCGTCAGCAGGGCGGGGTTGGTCAGCGCCAGCAGCTCCGGCAGCTCGCCGGGCTTGAGTCCGGCCCTTTGCAGCATCGTGCCCATCGCGCCGTCCAGGAAGGTCAGCTTGGTCGTATCAAATATCACAGCTCTTTCCAGCCTTTCTGAGTGTGCAGGTTTTGTTCATGGAGCAGTGCGCGCAGCCGCGGATGCGGGCCATTTGCGGCCTGTCCGCCAGGCCGATCAGCGCGCTGACGCTCTTTTGTGGGGTCATGAGCAGCGAGGGCGTGCAGCTCACGCCGATGCGCCGCGCCTCTGCCATGTCCAGCAGAGTGGGCTGCAATGCCAGCGGCAGATCCCCGTAGCCGGGGGAGAAGCGGTCGGTCAGGTGCAGGGAAGGGAAGCGGGCGGCGATCTCCCGCTCGGCCTCGTCGCAGGCGGACTCGACGTATGCGCTGCCCAGCGCGTCCAGCATCACAGCCTGCGCCATGTCCCGCGCCTGCAATCTCCGCAGCCACGCATCGAAGGGAACGCCCAGCGTGCAGACCAGCAGCGCGCACTGGGTGCAGTCCGCCAGCATCTTTGCGGCGGTGCGGCCCGTCAGCGGCTGTCTGTCCAGCAGCAGCGCGTCCGCCGTGCGCTCCAGCGGCAGCGTCCGCCAGATGAAGCGCGGTGTGATCTGCGCTTCAAGCTCCCCGGCCAGGGTGGTCAGATGTGAAAACAGCGCCCCATCCGGTTCGCCGCGCACCCCAAGGTAGCGCAGGGCCTCGTTCAGATCCGGCTGCAACCGCGCCACCTCCCCGTGTCATGTTTCCTTCCATTATACATGCTGACGGCGGAAAAGTACAGCATCGGGCTGTTCTAAATCCAGTACAGTGCATGAAAAAAAGGGGCCGAAGCCCCTGATTCATCCGGGAATGACAACGCCCAGTGCGGCCAGACGCTCCCGCAGCACCCCGGCAAAGCCCTGGATGGCGGGAGTGAGCCCCTCGGCCCGGCGCAGCACGCTCTCTTCCTGCATGAGGGCCGGATTCCGGCGGACGGCCAGCGCCAGCCGCAGCACCTCCGGCTCCGGGCAGAGACCCGCCTGCAGCGCCCATTCGCCTGCTGCGGTCTTGCTGATGACGCCGCCGTGGGTCAGGGTGTGCAGGCACCGCGCCGTGTCCAGCAGCCAACCGAAGGCGTACAGGCTGCGTCTGCCGTGGCCGTGGTCGAGGATCGTCCGCAGATGACGCGCAACCCCCTGGCGCAATGCCTCCGGCGAGGGCTTGGGCAGCAGCGGACGCACTTCTGGCCCATGCAGCAGCCGTCCGCCGTGATGGAGCTGCCACAGGCAGAAGCAGTCCGGCTGGTAGGCATCGGTGAGGCGCTGGCCGCTGGTGCCCCAGTAGACCGCCTCGCAGGGGCCGCCTCCAGTCAGCGCAGCCAGGGGCAGGATCGCGCCCTCGCAGGCCCGGGCGTAGAGCACGTCCGGGCTGCCCAGCTCCTGACGCAGCGTCAGCAGACGCTCGGCCTGGGGGCGGCGCAGCGGCCCGGGTGTGAGAGCCAGCAGGTCGATATCACTCCAGCCGGGGCGGAAGTCGTCCTGCGTGCAGGAGCCGTAGAGGTAGATGGACGGCCCGTTGTCCGCCAGAATGTCCGCGATGGCGGCGGTGATGCAGGTGAGCGTCTTTTCCATAGCGCCTCCGTCAGAACAGGGCGATGAACTGCTCCCAGGCCTGGGTGAGGTACTCCCAGCGCAGGGGCTTGTTCAGCTGATACTTGAGGGCGATCAGAAGCAGCAGGTGCGCGGGGTAGATGGCGTAGCCCAGCCAGGCGGGCATGCGGAAGGACGGCATGCGGGTGGGGATGCACAGGTGCGTGCGCTGCGCCTTCGCTTGCAGGGCGGTAGGGATGGGAATGCGCACCTCATCCGGCCAGATCATCAGCGGCAGGGAAAGGAGCGCCAGGGATTGCAGCTGCAGCAGGGTGGTGAAGATGCCGCTGAAGGGGTTCGTGCGCGCGGTCAGGGGCGCAAGGGAGATGCCGAAGATCTCATTGCGGACGCTGCCGTTGCCCCAGAAGAGGCAGAAGGCGATCATCACCGCTGCGAGGGTTTTGCGCTGGCCGCGGGCGGCGTAGAGGAGCATCATCAGCAGCACGCCCTTCCAGCCGTAGCTGGCTGCGTCGCACTTGAGCACCACGGCGGCGATGATGGCCAGCACCGGAGCCCAGAGCTGGCTGCCCCACTTCCTTGCCCTCAGGCCCCAGATGCCGCACAGGCCCACGATGAGGGTGAGGAAGATGTTGGGCACATTCCAGGTGTGGTCGAGGGCCAGCATGTACAGCGGCTGGGACACGAGGAACACCAGGCCCAGGCGCAGCAGGTATTTGGGCATGGAGCGCGTGCGGCACGCACCCACCACCATGCACCAGCAGTACAGCGGGAAGGCGATGCGCCCGATGACGCGCAGATCATAGTAGGCGGGGTGGGGATGCTTGAAAATTGCCACGCCGAGGTGGTCGCAGAGCATGCAGGCCAGCGCGATCAGCTTCAGCAGGCCGGTGGAGGTGTTTCCGCCCAGCTCGTCGTGCCGGGCCGTGTTCGATACTGTCATGGCGATGCCTCCGGATTGCAGGAATATACGCACAGTATAGCGCAGATTCGGCCAGGAATCAAGTCGATTTCACGCAGCTGCCATTCCGGATCGGTGATGGCTGGCCGTAAACAAAAGGGGCCTCCGCAGACTGCGAAGACCCCCAACATGTCCATTATAGCACCCATTTTGCACAAAGTCAAGCGAAAAACTTTCGCCAAAACCATTGCCA
>JBGVOA010000473.1:0-7599 GCA_045126095.1 Christensenellales bacterium
TTCACGCTCATCACCATCGACAAGGCCATGATGAACTCGGAGTACGGCTTCGGCCGTCGCGTGCTGCAGGCGCTGGAGGACTTCGGCGTCAGCTTCGAGCACATGCCCACCGGCATCGCGGGCCGCAAGGGCTTCTCCGTCGTGAGTGTGGAAAAGGCGATGATGAACAGCGAGCTGGGCTTCGGCCGCAAGGTGCTGGCCGCTTTTGAGGAGAACGGCGTGTCCTTCGAGCATCTGCCCACGGGCATTGATACGATGTGCGTGGTCGTCTCCGGCGCGGCGCTGGCTCCCGTACGCGACAAGGTGCTCAGCCAGATCGTCGCCACCACCAGCCCCGATACCATCACCGTCCATGACTACATGTCCATCATCGCCACCGTCGGCCGCGGCATGGTCAACAACTGCGGTACTGCCGCGCGCCTCTTCAGTGCGATGAGCAAGGCCGGCATCAACGTCCGCATGATCGACCAGGGCTCCAGCGAGCTGTCCATCATCGTGGGCGTGGACGATGCGGATTACGAAAGCACCATCCGGGCCATCTACAACGCCTTTGTGCGCTGAAAACAACAAAAGCAACGGAGCGTCGGCTATTTCGGCGCTCCGTTTTCCCCGTTATATGCGAAAGGATGAAAGCGCATGGAACTGACCTGGCAGACCTTTGCCATCGTGTGCCCGCTGGTGTTTTTAGCGGGCTTCATCGACTCCATCGCCGGGGGCGGCGGACTGATTTCGCTCCCCGCGTACTACCTGGCGGGGCTGCCTGCGCCGCTGGCGGCGGGCACCAACAAGCTTTCCGCCGGCGTGGGGACGATTGCCTCCACCTTCCGCTACATCCGGGGCGGGAAGGTCCTCTGGCGCGTGGGCCTGCTGGGCGCAGCCGGCGCGATTCCCGGCAGCTGGCTGGGTGCGCTGCTGCTCCAGGCGATCCCTGAGGCGGCGGTGCGCACGATGATGATCGCAGCCATCCCGCTGGTGGCAGCGGTGGTGCTCCGGCAGCGCAGCGGCATCAGCGTCCGCCGCGTGCCCGTCCAGTGGGATCTGCCCATGGCCGCCGCCATCGGCTTTGGCATCGGCTTCTACGATGGCCTGGTCGGCCCCGGCACGGGCACCTTCCTCATCATTGCCTTTACCATGCTCCTGGGCATGGAGGGCGTAATGGCCTCTGGCACGGCCAAGATCGTCAATCTGTCCAGCAACATTTCCGCCCTTCTGACCCTGCTGACCACGGGCAATGTGCTCTTCGCCCTGGGGCTTCCGGCGGCGCTGTGCGGCGTGGTGGGCAACTGGCTGGGCGCAGGCCTGACGATGAAGAAGGGCACCCGTGTCATCCGCACGGTTTTGCTGGTGGTGCTGGCACTTCTGCTTGCCAAAATGGTGTATGATGTGCTATAATATAATGTCAACTTGTATTAATCGGGAGGAATCTGCATGAGCAAGGCTGAAATCACCCTGCGCGTGCCCGGCGAGAAGGCCTATGCGCTGGTGCTTCGCTTGGCGCTGGGCGGCGTGGCGATCCTCAAGGATCTGGACGCGGGCACGCTGGACGATCTGCGCGTGGCCTGCGACGAGGCGGTGGACTGCCTGCTGCACCAGGGCCGGGAGGTTTCCCAGCTGGAAATGACCGCTGCGGACGACGGCGACCGGCTGACGGTGAGCGTGGCGGCGGAATTTGCCAGCCGCACGGGCGAAAATGCAGAGGACTGCCAGGACGAAACGGAGATCTCCCGCGCGGTGCTGGAGACCCTGGTGCCCTTTGTGGCGCTGCATGCGGCGGACTGCGGCTGCATCTCCCGCATTGACCTGACGCTGCCCAAGGCAGTTCGCATGGGGGCGTGACGCAATGGACGACACGCGCCTGACTCCGCTGCTGGCGGATTATGCAAAGACCCGCGACCGCGACGTGCTCTCGCAGCTGGTGGAGGGGTATCTGCCCCTGTGCCGCTCCATTGCGCGGCGCTTCCGCGGGCAGGGCGTGGATCAGGAGGACCTGGAGCAGGTGGCGGCCATGGCGCTGATGAAGGCCATCGAGCGCTTTGAGCCGGAGCGCGGCTTCCGCTTCTCCACCTTTGCCATGCCCACCATCGCAGGCGAGGTGCGCAACTATCTGCGCGATAAGGGCGGCGCGATCCGCGTCAGCCGTGACACGCGCAGCCGCCTGTTCCAGCTGCACAGGGTGCAGGAGGCGCTGATGCAGAAGCTGCAGCGCGAGCCCTCCCTGCGCGAGACCGCCGAGGCGATGGACATTTCCCCTGAGGAGCTGCTGAGTCTGCTGGACGCCCGCGAGGCCTCGGATGTGGTCTCCATGGAGGCGCAGCTGGGCTCGGACGAGGACGCCCAGAAGCTGGAGGCCCGCCTGGGCGTGCGCGAGGGCGGCTATGAGAACGTGGAGCAAAAGGAATGGATGGCCTGGGTGATGCGCCAGGTGACTCCCCAGGAGCGGCTGCTGCTGGAGAAGCGCTTCATCGAGCGCCTGGGTCAGCGGGACACCGCCAGCGCCCTGGGCGTGAGCCAGATGCAGGTCAGCCGCATGGAGCGGCGCGTCCTGGCCCGCCTGCGCACCATGACCGAGCAGTGGCAGACGCTGCATTGACGAATATGACCTTCCTGACCGACGCGACGAAAGGAAGTTACCATGGATAACCATTTCAACCAGCCGGGCGGCGTGCCCGGGCAGGGGATCCCGGGGCAGCAGCCCTGGCCGTCTGCGGACTATACCGGAGGAGCGCCCGCCCAGCCCTATGGCGGCGCGCCTGCCTACGGCGCAGGCCCCTACGGCCCGGCAGCGCCTGCGTCCCCCTATGACGCGATGCAGCCCGCCCAGCCCTATGGCGGCCCCGCCTACGGGAGCGATCCCTACGGGGCGATGCAGCCGCCCGTGCAGCCCAACCCCTATGATACCATGCAGCAGGCCGCCGTGCCCAATCCCTATGACACGATGGCCCAGCCCAACCCTTACGATACCATGCAGCAGGCCGCCCAGCCTGCCTATGGCACAGTGCAGCAGCCCTATGCCGATCCCGGCGCCATGCAGGCTCCCTATTCGGCGGACGGCTACCAGCACCTGTTCGGTCAGGGCCAGCCGGGTCAGCCGGTGCAGAAGCCTGTGCAGCCCCACGGCCAGCCCTTCGCAGGCGCTGCGGTGCCGCAGAACGGTCCGGCGAGAAAGCGCCTGACCCCCTCGGATATTGCGCTGATTGTGGTGGCGATGCTGGCGGTGATCGGCTTTGCAGGCTGGTATCTCTATGCCACCTACGCGCCGGAGGCCGCCCCCTACGGTGAGGTCGCCACGGGCAGCCTGAGCGCCATCCATTCCGGCAGCGTGCTGGTGGTGCGCAACGAGATCCCCTACGACCTGGAGGGCGTGAACTCCGTCGTTTACAGCGCCCGCGAGGGCAGCAGCGTCACCCGCAACGCGGTCATCTGCCAGGTGTACTCCACCGGCTACAGTGCCAGCGCGGTGCGCCAGCTGCAGGAGTACCGCGATGAAATCCGCGATTACCAGGAGCAGCTGATCGAAAGCAGCACCCTCTACGACGCCAAGAGCGAGCGCTACAACGGCGATGTGCTGACGCTGGCGCAGCAGGTGCGCTCCCTGGTGGCGGGTGCGGACGGCTCCCTTCCCAACCTGGAGAGCCAGCTGACGCAGACCGTCGCGGCCCGCCAGGAGTACTTCGACCAGAAGTACGCCTCGGATCAGCGCTTCTCCCGCATGAAGGATGACGAGCGCAGCCAGCTCCAGCGCATCAGCTCCTGGACGCTGCCCCAGAAGGCCAACAGCGACGCGCTGGTCAGCTTCTACTCCGATGGCTATGAGTACGCCATCACCGGCAATACCTACGCGGGCTATGAGCCCGATCAGGTGCGCCAGATGATCGAGGGCGTGAAGCCCGCCAACGCCACGCCCCCCAAGGGCCGCACCACCGTCTACCGCCTGGTGAAGAACAATGAGTGGTACGCCCTCTTCCTCTCCAACGATACGGAGTGGAACCCCGTGGTGGGCGAGACGTACGAGCTGCAGCTGGAGCGCTTCGGCAACACGCCGGTGACCGCCTCGGTGGTCTCCTTCACCAAGGCCGGCGGCGAGCTGCTGGTGCGCCTGCGCATCGTCGGCTCGGTGGAGCAGGTGATGTACCTGCGCAGCTGTGACGCGGTGCTCTCCGAGAGCGTGACCACCCTGATGGTCAACGAGCGCGCCATCTACATGCAGGATGAAATGACCGGCGTGGTGGTGGTGGAGGGCTCCACCGAGTCCTTCATCCCCGTGAACGTGCTGCATGTGGTGGATGGCAACGCCTATTTCCAGACCATCCAGCAGGGCTTGCTGTTTGAGGGCATGACCGTAAAGCTGTTTGACTGAGGAGGCTGCCCATGGACGAAACGCTGCTCAAGGCCCGCCTGGAGGCCGTCCGCGCACAGCTGGCCGCCGCCTCCGATGGACGCTACGCCCCGCCCCGCGTCATCGCTGTGACCAAGACCCATCCGGCCGGGGAGATCCTGCCCCTGGCGGCCCTGGGCCAAAGGGAAATCGGCGAAAACCGCGTGCAGGAGATTATGGAAAAGCTGCCTGATATCGGCGAAAAGTTTGATATTCACCTCATCGGGCGGTTGCAAAGCAACAAGGTTAAGTATATAATAGATAAAGTAGCGATGATCCAATCGGTGGATCGTCTTTCCCTTGCGCAGGAGATCGACCGTCAGGGTCAAAGGCATGGTGTGCAGGCGAAGGTGCTGGTGCAGGTGTCCCCGGCGGGGGAGGAGCAGAAGGGCGGTATGCCGCCTGAGGCCGTCCGCCCCTTCCTGGAGGAGGTGCGGCACATGCCGGGCCTTTCCGTCCGCGGACTGATGGCCGTGATGCCCAACACGCAGGATGAAAGCTACCTTTCCAGCCTCTTTGCGGACATGCGCACGCTCTTTGAGCGCCTGCGGGAGGAAGCGCCGGACGGCGTTGCGATGGAGGAGCTCTCCATGGGCATGAGCGGGGATTACCTGCTGGCTGCCCGCCACGGCGCAACCATGGTGCGCATCGGCAGCGCGCTGATGGGCCCCAGAGATTATACGAAGTAACACTCGAACAGGAGCGTTGGCTCCGGAAGGACTGATATACATGGCGTTCAACTTCAAGGAGAAGATGCAGGGCCTGGTGCAGAAGGTCACCACCCGCAGGGAGGAGGGGCAGCGTCCGCCGCTTTCCACTATGCCCAACGGCAGCGTGAGCGGCTTCGTGCCCAAGGTGAGCCGCCGCCGGCCTGAGGAGGCCGCGCAGGGCGCGCATCCCGCCACCGGCTTTATGGGCATGGTGCCTCCGGGCATTGATCCTGCGGCCATGGGGCAGTACATGCCCCCCATGCAGCAGCCGCAGCAGGGCGCGGCCGTGCCGCCCCAGCAGCCCTGGGGTCAGCAGCACCCGCAGCAGCCCTACGGCAATCAGGCCTCCAGCAGGCCCATGCCGCCGCCCCAGCAGCCCGTGAGCGGCACCATGCGCCAGGGCAATGTGCAGGGTTATCAGCCCCGGCATCAGGCGCCGCAGCAGACGGGCTGGCAGCCGGTTTTCCCGCAGAACCAGCCCTTTGCGCAGCCCCAGGCCGCGCCCGTGCAGCCCCAGCAGCCCGCGCCTCAGCAGCCTGCGCCGCAAAATGGCGGCAATGTCACCTACTTCCCCGGCACGGTGGTGGACGAGGAGGGTGCGCCCTATTCCATGACGCTGCGCGTGGCGCAGATCACCGGCATCGCCTCCTGCTACCGGCTGCTGGAGTTCATGCAGAATAACGAGACGGTGATCGTCAATGCCGAGCAGATCACCGACGCCATGGAGGCCAGCCGCTGCATGGATATGCTCTTCGGCGCGGCCTACGCCATGAACCAGAATTTCGAGCGCATCGCCAGCCGCATGATCTACCTCATCGCGCCCCGGCATGTGCATGTGCTGCCCTATGAGAGCATGCTGCACCTGAGCCAGCAGGACATCGAGCGCCGCTGGCCCGGTTCCGCCCGTGCTTCCGGGCAGGAGGCGCGCCGCCCGGCCTCCCGCCAGGAGGACTTCGCCCCCGCCTTCGGCCAGCATGCCGCGGCGGCTCCCCAGACTCAGTACACCGGCTTCGGCGGGTTCGGCGCCTTTGGCGGCCGCCGCTGAGGCATAACGCAAACGAGAGGAGAATAAAATCATGATCGGTATCATCGTTGGTCTGTACAATCTTCTGGTCCTTGCTTACATCGTACTGCAGTTCGTGCATGTTCCCGCCAACCGCTGGACGGAGCTGCTGAACAGCCTCGTTGAGCCTGCGCTGGGCATTGTCCGCATGGTGCTCAAGCCCATCCTGCCCGAGGATCGCAAGGGCTTTGACTGGTCCGCCGTGGCGCTCTTTGTCATCCTGATCCTGGTGGGCGTGGTGCTGGGCCTGCTGTCCAAGATCCCGCTGATCGGCTGGCTGTTCTGATGCGGCATAGCCTGGATAGCCAGACGGCGCTGCGCCTGCGCCAGGCGGCAGAGCGGGCGGAGCGGCTGGATACGGCTGTCCCCAGTCGCTTCGTCACCGGCGAGGAGCGGGCGCTGGCCGTCCACCTGGCGCGGGAGGCGGGTGTTGACGCCTCCTTTGACGGCGGCTGGGCGGAGGCCGAGCGCGTGCAGGTTTGCTTTCATCCGGCCTGGGTGGAGGCGGACTTCACGGCCGTGTGGCTGAAAATCACCTGGGCAGCGCGCTTTGCCCGCGTCGGCCACAGCGACCTGCTGGGCAGCCTGATGGCGCTGGGGATGGATCGCAGCTTCTTCGGCGACCTGATCGCCCTGGAGGATTGTGCCTACCTCGCCGCGCTGCCGGAGGCGGCCCGCCGGCTGCCCATGGAATGGGACAAGGCCGGCAACGTCCCCCTGAAGGTCGTTCTGCTGGAGGAACCGCCGCGCTTCACGCCCCCCAAGGGCGAGGAGATGCGGGACACCGTGGCCTCCCTCCGGCTGGACTGCGTGCTCGCCAGCGGCCTGCGCACCTCCCGCGCCAAGGCGGCGGAGATGATCCGCGAGGGCCTGGTGATGGTGGAGCACATGCCGGAGGAGCGGGTGGACAGGCTGCTGGAGACCGGCGCGCTTCTGAGCGTGCGGGGCTTCGGCCGCATCCGGCTGACGGCGGTGGGCGAGAAGACCCGCAAGGATCGTCTGCCGGTGACGCTGGAAGTCTTCCGGCGGAATTGATGATGAAACGATGGCGCTTTGCGTCCACAGATAAGGGTAACCTGATGCATGAAAGGAGCATTTGACATGAGCGAGAAGGAAAGCAGGCAGAGGCTGACGATCACGGACATTGAGTCCAAGCAGTTCCGCCGGGTGGCGTATGGCTACGACCAGCACGAAGTGGATGAGTTCCTGGACTGCATCTGCGACGAGATGGAGCAGCTGGCTGGCGAAGTGGCTCAGCTGCAGCGTCAGGTGGAGTTCGCCAAGGCGGAGACCCGCATGGAGGAGGCCTCCGTGGGTGCTGTGGCCCCTGCGGCTCCCGCTGCCGACGACGTTCCGGCGGACGCCTTCCGGGAGATCCTGGAGATGGCGCAGCGCGTGAAGGATCAGACCATTGCCGATGCGATGAAGAAGGCCGAGGAGATCGTGGCGGA